>NZ_JAHOCB010000053.1:0-18627 GCF_019125875.1 Erysipelatoclostridium sp. MSK.23.31
AAATATAAGAAAACTGGAGCAGGATATATTTCCCCTCCAGTTTTAGTATAGAGCCAGTTAAACTAAAGGAATGCTTTTTTAATTTTAATTATTTTAAATTATTTATTATAAATGCTGGTAAGAGAGATTAAAGAATAAAATTATAACTAATATAATGATTTAACTAAGTTTATAATGATTAGATTGTACTAATGAGTTGAGGGGAGTAAAATATATATTATAAGGAGGAGCTGGTATGAATGAAGTTTATGAATTCTTGAAGAAATGTGGAACTTATTATTTAGCTACTGTTGAGGGTTATAAACCGCGGGTTAGGCCATTTGGGACAATTGATTTGTATAATAATAGATTGTATATCCAAACTGGTAAAGTTAAAGCTGTTTCGCGACAAATTAAAGAGAATCCTCAAATAGAGATTTGTGCTATGGATGATGGAAAATGGATTAGAATTGAAGCAACTGCTTATCTTGATAATAATATTGATGCACAAAAACATATGTTAGCAGCCTATCCATCATTGCAAAAAATGTATCAGCCTGGAGATGGAAATACAGAAGTATTTTATCTTCGTAATGTAACTGCAAAAATCTGTTCTTTTACAGAAGAACCAAAAATCTTCAAATTTTAATTAATTTGATAATAAAAAAATTGTTGAACTCATTTATGTTCAACAATTTTTAATTTAAATAATAATTATTTTACTTTTCCAGCGTACATTTTCTCAAAATAGTTTTGATATTCACCAGAAAGAATATTTTGCCACCATTCTTTATTATCTAAATACCATTGAATGGTTTGTTGGATACCAGTATCAAAGTTATATTTTGGTTTCCATCCAAGTTCTGTTTCTAATTTAGTTGGATCAATAGCATAACGACGATCATGCCCCTTACGATCTTCAACATATTTGATTAAAGATTCAGGTTTATTTAAAGCTTTTAAAATAGTTTGAACAACTTCTAAATTAGTTCTTTCATTATGACCACCAACATTATAAACTTCACCAACACGACCTTTTCTAATAATTAAGTCAATTGCAACACAGTGATCGTATACATGTAACCAGTCACGAACATTATCACCTTTACCATATACTGGTAATTCTTCATCAGCTAAAGCTCTTGAAATCATTAATGGAATTAACTTTTCAGGGAAATGATATGGACCATAGTTATTTGAACATCTAGAAATAGTTACTGGTAATCCAAAAGTACGATGATAAGCTAAAACAAATAAATCTGCAGAAGCTTTTGATGAACTATAAGGACTAGATGTGTGTAATGGTGTTGTTTCAGTAAAGAACAAATCAGGTCGATCTAAAGGTAGGTCACCATATACTTCATCAGTAGATACTTGATGATATCTTTTTACTCCAAATTCTTTAGCTGCATCTAATAAAGTAGTTGTTCCCATAACATTTGTTTTAACGAAGATTTCAGGATCAGTAATACTTCTATCAACATGTGATTCTGCTGCGAAGTTAACAACAACATCAAATTTTTCTTCTTCAAATAACTTAAAGATGAATTCACGGTCAGCAATATCACCTTTAACAAATTTATAATTCGGTTTACCTTCAACTGGTTTACAAGTCTCTAAGTTTCCAGCATAAGTTAATAAATCTAAGTTAACGATCATATCTTCTGGATAAGTTTCAACCATATAGTGAACAAAGTTTCCACCGATGAAACCTGCTCCACCTGTTACTAAAATTTTCATTTATTTATCTCCTTCAAATTTAAAATTACAATCACTTTCATCTAATGTAGGACCATTTTTATCTTTATCTGATAAGATTGGTTCAATTCCATTTAATAATCCGCCCCAATCAACATTGACCGAAGGATCATCGTAACGAATTCCCCGATCATGTTCTTTAGAGTATAAATTATCTACTTTGTATCTAAATTCAACATTATCAGTTAATGTTAAGAAACCATGAGCAAATCCTCGAGGAATAAAGAACATCTTCTTATTTTCTTCACTCAACTCTACTGCAACCCATTGTTTATAAGTTGGAGAACCTTTACGAATATCAACAGCGACATCAATAACAGTTCCTTTAGTACAGCTAACTAATTTAGCTTGGGCCATTGGATCATTTTGGAAATGCAAGCCTCTTAAAGTCCCTTTTTTTGCTGTAAAAGACATGTTGTCTTGAACAAAGACATTATCAATTCCTAATTCATGAAAATTACTTGTTGAATATGTTTCCATGAAATAACCGCGGTGATCACCATGAATATCTGGCTCAATGATAACCACACCAGGGATTTTAGTTTCAATTTTTTTCATTTGTCTACCTCTTATTGATCTATAAATTTACCGTCTAATACATCTTTTAAATATTTACCATATTGGTTTTTCTTATACAACTCATATGATGTATTAAGCTGGTCTTTGGAAATCCACCCGTTATTATAAGCGATTTCTTCAAGACATGCAATCTTCCGGTTTTGATGAGTTTCTACAGTTTTAACAAAGTTAGTTGCATCGACTAAACTTTCATGAGTTCCTGTATCTAACCAGGTAAATCCTTGTCCTAATAAAGTTACATCTAAAGTACCATTATCTAGATAGATTTTATTTAAATCAGTAATTTCTAATTCGCCACGGGCACTTGGTTTAATACTTTTAGCGAATTCAACAACATTTTTATCATAGAAATATAGCCCTGTAACAGCATAATTAGATTTAGGATTAGCTGGTTTTTCTTCTAGTGAAACAGCTTTACCATTTTCATCAAATTCAACAACCCCAAATCTCTCAGGATCATCAACATAATATCCAAATACGGTTGCTCCACTAAACTTATTAGCAGCTTCTCTTAAACGTTTACCTAAGCCATGACCATGGAAAATATTATCCCCTAAGACCATTGCACATCCTTCACCATCAATAAATTCTTCACCAAGAATAAATGCCTGAGCTAATCCATCAGGAGAGGGTTGTACTTTGTATTGAAGTGAAATCCCAAATTGGCTGCCGTCACCTAATAGTTCTTCAAAACGAGGAGTATCATCAGGTGTCGAGATGATTAGGATATCTTTGATTCCAGCTTCCATCAAAATACTTAATGGATAATAAATCATTGGTTTGTCATAAATTGGTAATAATTGTTTACTTGTTACTTGAGTTAGAGGATATAATCTTGTTCCAGATCCTCCAGCTAATACAATACCTTTCATATTAAAAAGCCTCCTTTATTTCATCATAATCTTAAACCATTACGTAACGTAAGGGTCAAGTGTTATTGTATAATGATATTAAAGTTTTTAGTACTAAAAAGATGTCTAAAAGAATTAATTAGTAATTGTATTGTATAAAAAACAATTATGATTTAAAATAGATAAAGTTGAAAGTAATGATGAAAGAGTGAGAAAATGAAAGATATCAGAAATATAATCGGAATATTATTAGGTAATACAATTTATGCTTTAGGAGTAACGATGTTTATTTTACCTAATAATTTAATTACAGGTGGAACAACAGGGATGGCGTTGTTAGTAAATGCGACGACTGGATTTTCAATAACTGTCTTTGTTTCAATTTTTAATGTCAGTATGTTTTTAATTGGGTGGAAAGTATTAGGGAAAAAGTTTGCTTTAACGACTTTGATCAGTTCTTTTTACTATCCATTCATTTTAGGGATTCTTCAAGGTGTTTTTAAAAATGAAATGATGAGTAAAGATACATTATTATGCGTTATTTTAGCGGGATTAATGATTGGTACAGCAATCGGGTTAGTAATTCGTTGTGGAGCTAGTACTGGAGGAATGGATATACCGCCATTGATCCTAAATAAAAAATTAGGTATTCCTATTTCAGTAAGTATGTATGGTTTTGATTTTATTATTTTACTAGGACAAATGGTCATTCGTAATCGAGAAATGGTTTTTTATGGAATCTTGCTAGTGCTGATCTATACTGTTGTCTTAGATAAAGTATTGGTTATTGGAAAATCACAGATGCAAGTCAAAATAGTTAGCGCTAAATTTAATGAGATAAATGAAAAGATTATTAGTGTTCTTGATCGGGGAACTACACTGATTCATAGTGAGACGGGTTTTAAGCATAATCAGTACCCAGTAGTTTTAACAGTTGTAAATAATCGAGAGTTGACCCAGTTAAATAATTATGTTTATGACATCGATCCTGATGCCTTTATGATTATCAATAAGGTAAATGAGGTTAGGGGAAAAGGCTTCTCAAGTGCAAAAAAATATGAAAATAAATAAAACGGCTAATATGCAGCGCTCGCCTAAAGTCAGTCTAACTTTAGGCGGGACACTACAATAGGCCGTTTTGTTATAATCTTTTATAGTTATTTAAATCTAGTAATGAAGCAGCATCTTGATCACAAATAACCGTAAAGTTAGGATGCAGTTTTAAAATGGTAGCTGGTAATTCGTCAGTGATTGGTGAATCAAGCATTTGCTTTAAAATTTCTGCTTTTTCTTTACCTGTGACAATCATTACTAGGTGTTTTACTCGCATCAAACTCTTTGGACCCATTGTTAAAGTTACCGGTTGTTGGGGTTTATCAGCATAAGCGGGATTAACCGCATTTTTAATTTTGCGTTCTAATGCATAAGTATAGCTGTCCATTGGTGTACAGCGAGGACAGTTACTACAAAAGTGACCATCAAATCCTAACCCAATCAGCATTGCATCGATTTCTCCGGCATTACGAATCTGTTCATCAAAGGTTTCCCAATTGTCCATAGTAGTGATATGAACTCGATCGGCAGGAATATTAGCTGGTTCAAAAAACACTTTTTGCATTTCTTTCCAGTTTTCACCATCTTCTTTAGCTGTTTTTCCAATATATGGGGCTTCATCGAATAAATAATATTGCACATCAGCGAATTTTGCTTGA
The DNA here is from genome assembly GCF_019125875.1 of Erysipelatoclostridium sp. MSK.23.31. NCBI lineage: Bacteria > Bacillati > Bacillota > Erysipelotrichia > Erysipelotrichales > Coprobacillaceae > Thomasclavelia > Erysipelatoclostridium sp. MSK.23.31. The sequence goes on from NZ_JAHOCB010000053.1 coordinate 4,880, forward strand.
TCTTTAACATATGGAATCATCATTTTATATAATAATTCGGGTGAACGACCAGCGGTTAGTGAAATATTTACACGCTTATCTTGCATCATTGTTCCGAGTAAAATTTGCATCGCACTTTCACTCATTTTTTCTTTTGAATCTTCAATAATTAATTTCATAATCTTTCTCCTTGATTTTCATATTTTATGAAACATCTTGGATAAAGAAGTAAAGCTTACACAAAGGCTATTCTAAGGCAATAAAGATATTAGGTCAAGGTAATTTTGGTAAAATAATTAATAATATTTATATTTTTTAAAATAACTTTTTTAGCTATTTTTTCATTTTATCATAAATTCAACTAAAATAATTAGTGATTTCCAAATATTGGAAATTATTTCGCAATTATGCAAAATAATTGTTTATAGACTGGTTGAGTTTATATAATCATGGGGAGGTTAAAAGAAGGGAGGAATTAAAATATGAATTTTATTGAAAAATTCAATGAGATTGCCAATAAGACTTTAGTTCCAATTGCTAATAAACTTGGGAACCAGCGTCATTTGGCAGCAATTCGTGATGGTATGGTAGTGGCGATTCCATTATCGATTTTAGGTGGTTTTTGTTTAATTATTTCAACTCCACCATTTACGCCAAAGAGTTTACCGGATTGGGGAGTAATTAGTGATCTATTAATTGGCTGGTATAATTGGGCTCAGGCCAATGCAACGGCTTTGCGACTGCCGTACAATATGACAATGGCATTAATGGGGCTATTTGTTGCTATCGCGATCGCATATCATTTGGCTAAAAGATATGAAATGTCAGGATTAAATGCAGCGATTGTTTCAACCACAGTATTTTTATTGATTTGTGCACCAACAACAACTGCGGTATTGACTAGTGCAATTAGTGAGGGGGCCAACACTAATGATCTATTAGCACAGGCAGCTAGTTTTATTCCTACGACCTACCTAGATGCTAAAGGTATTTTTACTGCTATTATTGTTTCTATCGGCTGTGTTGAAATAATGAGGGTGATGTTGAAGAAAAATATTCGTTTTAAGATGCCTGAGGGAGTTCCTCCAGCAATCGCTTCATCATTTGATTCAATTTTACCACTATTTGTTTGTATGGGAGTCTTCTATGGCTTATCATTGATTATTCAAAATATTAGTGGTGAATTATTACCTAGTTTGATCATGACGATTTTAGCACCAGCAATTTCAGGATTAGATTCATTACTTGGAATTTGTTTAATTACAATTATTGCTCAAACTTTCTGGTTCTTTGGTTTACATGGTGCAAGTATTACGCAGCCAATCAGACTGCCGTTTATGCAAATGTATTTAATGGCAAATATCACTGCTTTTTCAGCTGGTGAGCCAATTGTCAATTTCTTTACTCAACCATTTTGGTCTTATGTAATTACACTTGGTGGCGGAGGTGCAACATTAGGTTTATGTATTCTCTTGTTACGCTCAAAATCAGTAGAGTTAAAGACATTAGGTAAATTATCAATCGGACCAGCAATTTTTAATATCAATGAGCCAATCATCTTCGGGTTACCAATGGTCTTGAATCCGTTAATGATGATACCATTTATTTTTGTACCGGTAATTAATACAATTATTGCTTATACTTGTATGGCTTTAAATATTGTTGGAAAGGGCGTAGTTGAGACTCCATGGACAACTCCGGCACCGATTGGCGCAGCCTTGGGCTGTATGGATATCAAAGCGGGAATCATGGTTATTATCTTAATTATTTTGGATATGCTACTTTATTATCCATTCTTTAAATTAATGGAAAAACAGAAATTAGCTGAAGAAAATAGCTAATTTATTAAAAGTTGATACAATCAAGGATAAAGATAAACTTACACACCAAAAAGAGATTTTAAATCTCTTTTTATTTTAAAAATTTATTGGAGAAGAAAAATGAGTAAAAAAAGAGATAATAAAAGAAAAATAGAGATAAAAGGCTACGATATTGCTAAGTTGCGATTTCAGCGTTTTTTAGCAATGGTCATTGACTGGTACATTAGTAATATGATTGTCGCTATTCCTGTAACTTTTTTTCTTAGGGGTAAGGACTATATTCAACCATATTCTTTTCAACTAGAAACATATGGCTATAAAATAGGAATGATCTATGGTCTGTTTGTTGTAGTTGTTGGGATTTGTTATTATTTTGCTGTTCCGACATATATATGGAAAGGTCAAACTTTAGGAAAGAAAATTTGTAAACTACAAGTTGTTAAAACTGATGGACAAAAAGTGGATACAAAAACAATGTTTTTAAGAGAAATCATTGGTGCAGTAGTAATAGAAGGTGGGATTGTCGTTTCAGCCACGTATATCCGTAAATTAATTGGCTTATTGATTACAGCCGAGATTATTCCGATTCTTAAATATGGAGCGTATGCAATAACCCTCGCTTCAATTATTTATGCGTATTTTAATCCTTTATCACAATCTTTTCATGATAAACTAGCAAGAACAGTAGTAATTAGAAAATAAAATTAGACATTTTAACTGTTCATGATATACTATTGAATTATTAATAGATTTTATGAAGGGTGGAACTGGTATGTATAATTTAACGATTATCTTGTTATCAACGATCAATAGCGAATTAATTAATTCTAATAATTATCGAATTGCTAAATATATTTTAGAGAACATGCGGGCTCTGGAGGATATCTCCATAACCGAATTAGCGAAAGAGTGCTATGTGTCTAATTCTAGTATTTCTAGGTTTTGCCGTGATATTGGCTTACGAGATTATAATGAGTTAAAAAGTCAAATTGCAAAGTACCAGCCAGCTCACCAGTATGCCAAAAATAAATTCTATTATCAAAGTTATCAAAAAGAGGTTCCTGGTCAATCCTTTGTTGAAGGGGTTATAGAAAATTTACAATTATTAAAGAGAACAATTAACGAAAAAGATATTTATAAATTGGTAACTGATATTGCGAATTATTCAAATGTTGCAGCCTTTGGATATATGCAATCACAAAGTGTTGCCCAAAATTTACAATATGATCTTCAAACATGCCATAAATTTATTCATACATCAATGAAATATAGTGATCAAATTGAATATATCAATAATGCTGATAGTAGTAATTTGATTATTATTTTATCAGAATCCGGTACTTATTTTAAACGAGCTTTTGAAAGAAAGACATTATTTAGAAATACTAATGACAAACCTAAAATATATTTAATTACTTGTAATTCGGATATTGAAATTCCCTATGTAGATTACTATATTCGCTATGAAAGTATTAATGACTATGCCAGTCATCCATATTCATTAGCAGCCATTACGGGAATGATCTGTACATGTTATGCGGAGCGGTATCTAGAGGCTCCTGAACCAATTTAAAAAGTAAAGCGACTCCTAAAAGAGTCGCTTTACTTCGTACAAATAAATAAACCAGAGTCCTTGGTGATCTTAATCCCCTGGGATTCTTTGATTAAATCTTCGATATATATTTTAAATTCTTTTAGTCGATTACCAAGGTATTCGTTTTGATTACCATGACAACTAAGAATATAATCGATAAGTGGTTGGGCTTCAGTTATTAACAAATAATCTTCATATTTTTTTAATTCCACATAATTAAAATAGCTTTTTAAAATATCTTTACCATTTTCAAGACCGAAACGTTCAGGAAGAGGATCATCAGATAAAGAGATACGTGAGTCAAAGTTTTGAGCAAGTTCGCTAATTTCCTGCATATGATATTTACTGTAGGTCGTGCAATAAAAAGTACCATTATTCTTTAAGACACGAGTTATTTCAGTTAAACCTTGTTTTAAATCCTTTAAATAAAAAAGCATGTGATTAGCAACAATTGTATCAAAGTAGTTATTTTTAAAAGGAATACTTTGGCAGTCTGCAACAATATAATTATAATCATTTCCAAGTTTTTGACGAATTTCATCTATCATTCCCTCAGAATTATCTGATAAGAAGATTTCTCGATTACGAAGATTATATGTATTGTTCTCCCATAATTTACCATTTCCACAGCCGAGCTCTAATAGACGATACACGGTGGAAAAATCAATTTGTTCAAAAATCCAGGGAAACCAGCCTTGCTGGTTTATTGAAAATTTGTCATGCAGTTTGATTCGTGTATCAAGATTTTTAGCATTCATATATTGCGTGACAAGATTATCATCAATTGTTGATAAGCGGATCAGTTCAATAATTTTGTCCCAGGCGATATTTTTTTTATTGATTAGACGCTCTGTTGCTTTTAAAGAATCTTTTAGATTGGTTAAATGTTTGATTTTCTGATCAATTAGATTGGTTTGCAGTTTAATCGACTCTTTAAAGTTATCCTGGTTATTATCTTGAATAAGAGGATAAATTTCTTCAAGTGAGAATCCTAATTCTTTTAGTGAGAGGATCTTTTGAAGGGTAATTAAATCACGATTGCAATAGCGGCGATATCCGTTATCAAGAATTTTTGTTGGTTTTAAAAGACCGATTTTATCATAATATCTGATTGTTCTTAAGGTGACACCTGCCATTTTCGCAAATTCACCAGTTGAATATAGTTTTTCCATAGTTATATTATAAGGTGAAGTGTTGTTTTTTTAAAGAAAAATAAATTTTTAATCTAATTTAGAAACGAATATATTATTGTGTTAGAAATTTGTTAGAAATTGTTAAAGATTATGTTAAAATTAAATTTGGTGATAGTAATGAGTAAAAGGCATAGAGCTGTATCAATAATTATATTTAGTATTTTTTTATTTTTATCGTTAATGATTTGTACTTCGGTATTGTGGTGTAATCGTACTTTTGGAAAAGTAGATATGGATCAGTTGTTGTTTACTGTATTAGCTCCGACAACAAGTACTGATCATGGTATTATTATTAGCTGGATTTTAGAATCACTTGTTTTTTCTTTGGTAATAATGGTAATTGTTTTAATTTCTTACTATTTGATAAGAAAATATTGGGCAAATAGATTTGTGAAACCAAGATTTTTATATGTGATTAATCGTCATCTATGGGTTTTAGGAGTTGTTTTATTGGCAGGTGCGTTATCTATGGCAGAAAGTAATTTTGGGGTATTTGACTATTTGCGCAAAAGTAATCAAAAAACGGAAATATATGAGCCGAAAAAGATTGCTGTAAAGAAAGAGGTTTCGGACGGAGATCCAGAACTTATTTATGCTGATCCAACGAGTGTTGCAGTTTCTGGTGAGAATCCTAATAATTTAATATATATATATTTAGAGTCTTATGAAAATACGTTCATGGATGTTGTTAATGGCGGTATCAAAGAAATTAATTGTTTACCTGAGCTGACTCAATTAGCCAATGAGAATATTAGTTTTTCAAATACTGACAAAGCTGGAGGGGCTTTGGGGTTTACTGGAACTACTTGGACGATAGCTTCAATGGTAGGGCAGTCATCAGGCTTGCCATTAAAATCAGAAGTAGCTAATGATATGAGTAATTATGCTAAATTTATGCCGGGAGCAAAAATGATTGGTGATATTCTTGCGGAAAATGGTTATATTCAGGAATTTTGTATTGGAGGTAATGCGACTTTCGCGGGGACTGATAAGCTGTTCGAACAACATGGAAACTATAAGATCGTAGATTATAAAGCCCTTAAGAATGATGGACGAGTGCAACGAGGTGAAGTGTGCGAGTGGGGAATAAATGATCAGGGCTTATTTAGAATTGCTAAGGAGGAGATAACTAACTTAGTCAATAGTGGTCAAAAATTTAATTTTACAATGGCAACAATAGATTGCCATACAACCGATGGAATTAAATGTTCACTTTGTCCGAATACCTATTCAAATAGATATGAGAATATTTATGCTTGTCAATCAAAACAAGTAAATAATTTTATCTCATGGTGTAAGGAACAGTCCTGGTTTGCAAATACAACAATTGTTTTAGTTGGTGATCATAATACTATGGCGGTTAAATATACTAAAGATATTCCTGCTGATTATGTTAGAACGACATATAACTGTTTTATTAATTCTAAAGTATCGAGTAATAATATAAAAAACAGACAGTTCAGTCATTTAGATATGTTTCCAACTACGTTAGCAGCTATGGGATTTAAAGTAGATGGAAATAAGTTAGCTTTAGGTACAAATCTTTTTAGTAGTTTACCTACAGCGATTGAAAAGTATGGTCAGGCTTATATTGAGGCTGAAGTTAAAAAGAGTTCAACTTTTTTAGATGAGAATATTTATAAGTTTAATTAAGTATTGCGTTGATTTTTATTATATGTTTCAGAAAGTCTAGAAAAGAGTCTAATAAAATTATTTAAAGAATATTTTAGATAGATATGCTTTATAGTATGAAATCTTGATAATATATTCTATTTACCATGATTCAAAGATATGGGTATTTATCTGAAGATTACAATAAGTTCAAAGGATGATAATAAGATTGAAAATTATAATGGTCATAATTTTGTGAGACTTCAGCTATTGTATATGGTAAGGCTAATGGCAATAATAAAGATAAAAATGAACAAAAAAAGCTTGAGAATGCAGGTATAACTAAAAATAAATTTGTTAAGTGGGCATAAGATTATTAAAAAAACCACAAATTTTCTAATGAGTATTTATTAATTGTAAAAGTCTATAATTTTATATTTTACTGATATTAAATAGCTATATTTACTTAAATGTAGATAAAATTTATTTTTTGTAAAGTAGTATTTATCACTACTATATTGTATAATTATATATAGCGATGGAGAGAAAATCTGAAGAAGCTATTTGAAATTGTATTGGTACTATTTTTATGTATTGGAATGGTTGGGGGCAGTAGTAAATCAGATAATTCGAGTGGCTCAAACAGCTCAGAATTAAAAACTAATTCAGAAATAAAGTAAGTTTTAGAAGCTACCGGGTATGCAACAGAATATGGAGAAAATCTTGAGGCAAGTGTTGATGCATTTGCTAGAAATAAAAAGTAGGTCAAGTATTTATTTTTTATGAAAATTACGAAGATATGGGCTTGACATATCAATCTAATGAAACAGTGTTATTTGTTGATGAGCGATCAACATTAAATCTTTAAAATAATGGTGTATTTAAGGTTGGAGTGGATTTAGAGGCTGGAATATATAATATTAGTCTATGTGGTGATAATTCATATTATGGGACTGTGTTTCTTAATGATGATGAAAAAAAATTGAAATTGGATCAAATGATTTTGGCTTTACTGATGATATTCAAATAAAAGTCAATGATAGAGAATATTTAGTAAGTGCTGTAATTACTAAAGTTTAGTAAATATAATGTGTAAAAAATTCTGTTTAGAAGAGTAACTCTAAATATACTGTACTAAAGTCGTTAAGCTTTATAAAATTAACTAATAGTTTTTAGAATGTTGTTAAGTGAAGAAAAGTATATACCGGAAATATTAATTATAACAGTTTTCTTATTAATTTTAATAGTCAATAGCTTTCTTATTGTATAACCATAAATTATTTCGTAAGCATTATAGGAGAGAATGCTCGAAAAACTATCTGTGACATGAGTGCAAATATAGTTTTATAAAGACAATATTGTCTTTATTTAAAATTGGAGTATTTAACTGTTTTTTGTATGTTAAATATTTTAATTGGTTATATTAGTATTCAAAATATTAATATTAGTTATATGGAAGAAGTAGGAGAGTTAAGTTTTTGGCTCTTCTATTTTTTGATATAATATTTTATTGATTTAAAAATTATTTATTAAAATTTCTATATATTTAATAAAACTATATTTTGATAATAGAAAAGTAGGTTGTGAAAAAAGCTAAATTATGTACGGATTGGTTTAAAATATAGATTCACTTTAACAATTCTAAATAAAAATCAGGAAAGGAAAAGTATATTGAATTTTTTGTTAATGATTTGATGATAACAGATTAGATTCTAATATACAGAGAAAAGTTTTATGAAAAAATTTTTAAAGTTATTTGTGGTAGTAATGCTTACATGCACGACGCTAGTTTTTACATTAGGCATTTTTACTTCACCCCTTTCATTAAGTGCAATGGAGTTACCAGCAATAAATTATCAAGCTCATGTTGAAGATAAAGGTTGGTTAGATACAGTCCATGATAATGAAATTGCAGGAACTGTAAATCAAAGTAAGCGACTAGAGGCATTAATTTTAAATCTTAAAGAAAATGATAAAAGTATGGTAAGATATCGTGCTCATATAGCTGATGTTGGGTGGCAAGCATGGGTTACATCAGGAGCTCAAGCAGGCACTACAGATAAAGCAATAGCTATACAAGCGTTTCAAGCGGAGCTTACAAATGAGTACAAAGATATGTATGATATTTATTATCGGGTACACGTGCCATATAGGGGTTGGCTAGGCTGGGCAAAGAATGGAGAGATTGCAGGATCGATAGGACTTGCACTTCGAACAGAAGCGATTCAAATTAAATTAGTTATTAAAGGAAGTCAAATTTCAACAGAGGGATTACCATCACTAACAAAACCAACATTAACATATAGCTCTCATGTGCAAGATATGGGATGGATGAGTTATGCAGATGAAGGTAAGATGGCAGGAACTACTAATCAAAAAAAGAGAATGGAAGCTGTTAAAATTAAATTAAGTGATTTTGATGGTAATAGTGGATTAACATATCGAACTCATGTTTCTGATGTGGGTTGGCAGAACTGGGTCTCTAGCAATGAAAGAGCGGGAACTGAAGGTCAAAATAAACCTATTGAGGCAATTGAAATTAGTTTATCAAGAACAATGTCTGATTTTTTTGATATCTATTATAGAATGCATGTTTCCAATATGGGTTGGTTAGGTTGGGCAAAGAATGGAGAAACAGCAGGTACGATAGGGGGAAGGATTCAATCAGAAGCAATTGAAATTAAACTTGTTCCTAGAAACTCCACATTTGATAGAGGTGGTGTGGCTTTTGTAGATGCTACAATTACGATACGTGACCGTATCGTTGATGCAGCGCATTCGAGATTAGGATGCCCATATGTTTGGGGAGGAAATGGTCCCAACACATTTGATTGTTCTGGGCTTGTTAAGTGGTGCTATGCTCAAGTAGGAATTAGTATTCCTCGAACAACAGGTGAATTAAAGAGTTATGGTACTCAAATAAGTGTATCACAAGCTTTACCAGGAGATATTTTATGGAAGTCAGGTCATGTTGGTATTTACATTGGTAATGGTCAATATATCCATGCACCTCAAACTGGTGATGTAGTTAAGATTTCTTCAGTATCGAGTGGTAACTTTACTTTTGCTAGAAGATCTAATGAGTTATAAAGAATATATTAAAGACTCGTACTTTTGAAGTGAAGTCGAGTCTTTTTCTAAATTATTTAGTTAAATGTTTAATATCGAAATTATCTACCTTTTATACTCATCACTATTTTTAATTTTAGTTTTGAACCTTGGAAAATAGATATATTGTTTTCTAATTCTTAATTACATGTTGGATATTTTACTATTACTATATGCATCCTTTAATCCCACCCAGTATTATTTAATAAAAATCACAAGAATATTTTTTATCTTGTGATTAAAAAGTTATTAAATTAAATTAACTATAAAAGCAATAGCAATACTTGCAAGAATATCAGTTAAGTAGTGAACACCTGATAAAAGTCTACATAATGAGATAGCTATTGCAAGGGTACTTAATAGCAATCCCATATTAGGACCAAAGTGTAAAACAGCTAAAGCAATTGATATTGACATAGCAACATGAATACTTGGAAATGAATGACCCGTTTTTTTACTGCCGTCAATTGGTGTCAAATCATATTTTTCAGAGGGGCGTTTTCTATCAATTACAATTCTTAAAATAGCGGTAATTGCAAATACTGCTATTGGTTCTGCCGCTAAACCTAATAGGTTGTGTGGTCGATCTAAATATATTTTTAATAAAAAGAGCATATAAAAAATAGCAACCATGTATGGACAAAATCTTGAAGTAAAATGAGTACAAGATTTGATAAATGGGTGATTCCACATAAATTTATTTAATCCCGTATAAAAGAATTTCATGGACAACCTCCTATAAAGTATATAATTATTATACAATATTTATCAGTTTAAACAATCTTATTAGTTGTTTAAACTGATAAAAGATAGAAATAATAGTTGTATTAAGGTATAATTGTTCTATGAATGTCGAGGTGGAATTATGAATAGAAAAATAATGCCAATCATGTTATTTATGATTGAGGTTGTGATGTATTATTTTATATGCTTATATTTTCATATGGATATTGATTTAATAGTGGGATCAGGAACGCTATATTTTTTATTTTTATTTATTTACGGACATTATTCATTAAATACTTGTTTAATATGGAATGAAATTCAACAGCTTGTCAAATCAAGTTTTTGTTTTTACATAGCTTTATTAGTTTTAGTACCCCAATCTACAGGTTACGAAAGAAAAATGCATTTAACGCTTATGGCGATATCAATGTTTTTGATTAGTTTATTAGCATCTAGATTTCTTAGAATTGCGTTTAGAGAACAATTTGCGAGGAAAACATTAGTTATTGGTACCGGATACGAGGCAGCAAGATTAGGAAAAATATCAAATAATAATAGATTTGCTTTAACTAATATAATGGGATATGTTGATGTAAATAAAACAAATGAATTATTTAGATTTGAACAAGAAAATATTATTAAGCATAGTCCTATATATGAATATGATAAAATTGATGAAGCAATAGAAAACCTAGGTATTGAACAAATCATTATTGCAATACCAGAAGCTGATCAGCAAGTAATTGATAAGGTAATGAGCGATATATATGGTAAAGTTGATTCAGTTAAGTATTTACCAGATGTGAATGGAACAATGACGTTTTCTTCAGAAGTTCAAGATTTTGATGGACAGCTACTAATCGCAACTTCAAATGATGAAATTGGATTATTAGATAAGTTTATTAAGAGACTTATTGATATATTAGCTGGTATAGCAGGGGTGATGACTTTACTGCCATTAATGGCTTATGTGAAATATAAATATGTTAAGAGCGGTGACCATGACAATATCATGTTTTCACAAGAGCGGATTGGGAAAAATGGAAAGTTGATTAAAATATATAAATTTAGATCAATGATACCTAATGCCGAAGCTGAGCTTGAAAGAATGATGGAAGAGGATCCTAAAATAAAAGAAGAGTATTTAACTAACAAAAAATTAAAAGATGATCCTCGGATTACTCCTGTTGGACATTTTTTAAGGAAAACATCGTTAGACGAGTGGCCACAATTTGTAAATGTATTAAAGGGTGAAATGAGTTTTATAGGGCCAAGACCATACTTACCACGTGAAAAAGAGGATATGGGTCAATATTATGATTCAATTATTAAATTAAAACCTGGTGTTACAGGGATGTGGCAAGCTAATGGTCGAAGTGATGTGGAGTTTAGTTATCGGTGTAAATTAGATGACTATTATTATCATAATTGGTCAATATGGTTAGATTTTACAATTATGTATAAAACTGTTAAAAGTGTTGTTTATGGAAAAGGTTCGTTATAGATATATAGTTTTAGATATTTAAACAAATAAAATAAGAAAGTGTATATAATTATATTTAATTATAAATAAATGTGTGAATTAATGATTGAATGATTGTTATATTAGCACATTTTTTGTATACTTATACTGATTAATAGAGTCAGGAGAGTGTGTATGAAGAAAAAAATAGCAAAAGTTAGTGCTGCATCGTTGATTACATTAAGTATGACAGTGGGAAATGTTGCGGCTTTTAATAATCATGATGATTTATCAGTAGAAGATGAAAGTAGTAATGATAAAAATATAGATCTAAATAGTAATTCCACTACGGAATTAGAAAATAATTCTTCGATTGAAACAAAAAATGGTAATAAGGAAGTTATTGGTCAAACTAAATTTGTTGATGAGAATGGAAACATCACAACTGTGGATGTCTATGATGGTACTACTGGAGAAGTGTATAATCCTAGATTAAGAGTTGTGAGTACAGCCAATATGGTTAATTTTAACTGTAGTAGTGCAGGAACAACTACGGAGTTTGTAGATTATTATACTGGACAGGCGGGATATATTTCAAAAGCAAGTGCTGCTGATGCTGCTTTTTTAGGTTATGAAAATGGAAAAGTTAAGTTTATGATTTCAGGTGTTACAGGGTTAGTAGATCCAAGTAAAGTAGAGGTTTTAACACAAGGAACTTATTATGCAAGTAACTATGAAGTAAATTCATCAGGTAATTTATATCATTATATTTCTAATAATGTTAATGCTACCGGTAATCAAGGAAATAGTAACTATGTAGGAAAAGGACCAAGCTATTTGACAAAAGGAAAAGAATATTATAGCTATGATGGACACTATTTTTATGAAAATTATAATACTATGATTACGGATTACAAAAATAATGTAAGAACAAATTCGGTTAATCCAAGTACCCCATATTATAATTATTTTCAATACCTACCAATGCGAAGTAAAACAAACTACACTGCTCAAGAATTAACAACTTATCTTAACAATAAAGCAAACTCAAGTACATCGAAATTAAATAATACTGGTGACATGTTCATAAAATATCAAAATAAGTATGGTGTAAATGCATTAATGGCAGCGAGTTTTGCTGCACTTGAATCAGGTTGGGGTAAGAGTTCTATAGCTCAAAATAAAAATAATTTATTTGGGATGAATGCAACAGATGCTAACCCTTCAGAAGATGCCAAAAAATATTCAAGTGTCGAAGCTTGTATTGAAGATTTTGCATCAAACTGGATGTCAAAGAAATATCTAAATGGGACATACACAAGTTTATTTAGGGGTGGGTACTTTGGTGATAAAGGAAGTGGAATTTTCGGCAAATACTCCTCTGACCCATACGAAGGTGAAAAATGTGCATCAATTGCTGAAAATATGGATGCGAGTATATCTGGAAAAGATAAAAATTATTATACTATTGGTGTAAAAGATGTTGCTGGAACGTCACGGACTAATTTGAATGTACGACAATCAAGCAATATATCATCAACAGTTCTATATACAACAATAAAAAATCCTAGTTATGCTTTTATAGTAAGAAAGAAGACTCCTGAAAATGAATTCTATGAAATTCAAAGTGATTCAGTATTGAATAGTAATAGGACTGCAGTGTCAACAAGTGCGGAATATAATTATGACAGTGATTATGCATATGTATCTTCTAATCATTTAACAATTGTAAATAATGGAAATGATATTTCATATGAGAAAAATGAAGCACCGGTAATAAGCAATGCGAAGATAACAAACGTGAGCCGAAGCGGATATACAGTGACATGTACAGTAACAGATGACAATGCGGTAGACAGAGTACTGATGCCGACATGGAGCGAGAACAACGGGCAGGATGATCTGATCTGGTATACAGCCAACAGGACTGGAAATACATATACAATAGAAGTAAAGACATCAAACCACAAAAATGACAGCGGAAAATATCATACTGATATATATGCTTATGACAGCGAAGGAAAAGTAAGCAAGATAGAGCTGACGGCGACAGTACCGGGGGCAAATGAAGCACCGGTAATAAGCAATGCGAAGATAACAAACGTGAGCCGAAGCGGATATACAGTGACATGTACAGTAACAGATGACAATGCGGTAGACAGAGTACTGATGCCGACATGGAGCGAGAACAACGGACAGGATGATCTGATCTGGTATACAGCCAACAGGACTGGAAATACATATACAATAGAAGT
>NZ_JAHOCB010000054.1:0-18515 GCF_019125875.1 Erysipelatoclostridium sp. MSK.23.31
TTCTACAGAAGCATAAAAAGATTTTAAATCTATAGCCATATATATCCTGTTTCCTGCACTAATCATTCTCACCTCAACTGCCTTTAATTTAATTATTAACACATCATTAATAATTAAACTGATTCTAAAACGATTATAAAATTTAAAAGTGCGTAATTCAACTGAACTACACACTCAAACATTAATTATTTACTTTTAACTGACAAATTAAGGTTTTCATATTTAATTAATATAATTGTAATGTTCAGTAAAATCTACTAATATCCCCATATTCATATCCTTAAAGCAGTAAACAGCCATATTAGACTTTTAATACTTTAATAAATCAACATTATTAATAATGAGAAAATATATATATTTAAATTACAAAATTATAGGGTATACCTCTTCTTTTTTATAAAAAAACTTGTGTGTTCGAAACTTTTTCTAATTTGTCGTATGTTTGATCATTAATATTTATAAGCAATAAAAAATTATCATTAAATAAGATTAAATTATAACTTAGCTTCTCATTTTCAAATAAATATAAATTTTCGTATAATTTATTTATTTGTGTTTTTATTTTAATACTTTCATTTTCAAATCCATTTTGGTAATAAAGATTATCTTGATCATCAATTGTTACTGTTAATGTTTCATTACCTTTAAATAATTGATATGTTCCTGATATTTTATTAATTACATTAGGTTTATCTGCATCTATTCCTAATGAGTATCCGAAATAAAAAGACGAAAGAAGAAATACTATTACCACTATAACAATTATTTTGTATTTATTTTTCATATCTATTCCTCCTACAAAAAAATTATACTACGTTATATAACGATAAATCAAATAATAACCTTATAATCATATTTTTTTGACTTTATATAGAAAAATGTGCTAGTTTATATTACAATATTTATATAAGATAATGCTATAATAAATATTTAAATTATATGCGAGATGAAAAAGTTATGAAATCTATTAAAATTATAATCGCTCTACTAATGATTTTTGTTTGTATTCCTGTTTCCAATATTTCTGCATTAGAAAGTACTGATAATAGCAATATTATTATATATACCCCAACAGAAGAAGAATTTAGAGCAGCTGAAGAAATAGAAATTGCAAAAATGAAAGCTTATTTTGAGCGGACAAAAGAATCATATGCTTATGATTATAGAAAAGTTGGTGACCCTCAAACATCTTCATTTTCACCATATAAAAATGCTTATGATCAACCAGCAGGAGGTACTATTTTTAATTCGGAAAATAGCGGTTTCTATTGGAGTGATAGTTCAAGAAGTCCAGGAACATGGTCTTTAGGGATTAGTATTGCTGGAAAATATTTATCTGTTGACGTAGCATATTCTCCTGGTGTGGTATCAGGTTCTAGTGGTGGAGTATTTGTAGGCATATCATCAACTCAAGTAGGTAAAGCTATAAAATTAAAAGTAGCAAGAAATTATAAAGTTCAAAAATATGACGTATACAGAAAACCACAATATGGCGGATCATGGACGTATCTCTCTTCATATGGTGCACCTACAAAGTATCAGAGTCGATTTATTATAGAATAAAACAATGTTATCATTTATAACATTGTCAAAATATATTATTTATATAGCAGTATCGAAATAATAACTTGTTAATAAAAACAGTTTCTAACAATTGCATAATCAAAAAAAGGTATAATAAGTGGGTATTATTTATACGTATTTATAAGTAAAAAGTTGTACCACAGTGGCACGACTTTTTAACGCTATGATTTCATTGTTTTAGCCTATTGTATCGACGTTTTTCGAGAGGGTGGTCTAGGGTTCTTGCGCCTAGACCACCCTCTCTCGTTATGTGAAAAAATCACATGCTTTCATTATTCCTATGGTTACAGCTATAGTTTTTTCGTTTGAAACTGTTGGTATGTATAGTTTTTTATACTTTCGAAAATCTAAAAAAATCTCTCGACTACTTATCTTTTTTCACTTCTAATAGTTCAGCGGTTCAAGAACATTTGGTACAAAAAAGTTCGTAAAATACATTACGGACTTTTTTGTAATGCTTTAGATTGCTTAGTATCTGTTCTTTTTTTATTGCGTACTCACAGTCCTTGTTTCGTTGTTCTTTGTTTGGAGCGTTTGAGCATTTAAAAGCTTGTAGAAGCGTTTCATATTCTTTGAGGTTCTTTTCAGTACTGATCTTCATTTTGTCTTTTAATATAACCACGTTACTCAAACTCCTTTAAAAATTCTTCCAGTTCCATTTGTTCAGGGCAGTTCATTGGTTCCTGATGTACTTCTGTTTTAACATCTATGACATCAGCTTTTGACTACCAATTAAACGTAAATAAAATCAAAGTTATTGAATGACTGGTTTTCATTTTTATGGCTCATATGTACGTTTGACTTTTCATTGATTTCTTCTTTTGATTTTTTTAAAACTTTTCTTTCAAACGTTTCAAATCTAAGCATTATTTCTTAGTACTTTTTTACTGTAAAATACAAAAAAATACAGTCAAACCTTCACAAATAGTATTATATATGTATCAGGAAATGATATCTACTTTTTTTCAATCACAAAAATCCAGATATATAAATACTAATACTTTTGTAACGATATTTTATTATTAATAAAATTAACATAATGTTCCATTTTTTAGAAGATTAAGGCATTTTATAGAGGATTATTTTATCATAATGATGTGAGAATTTAATAAGCAAAATAATAAAAATGATGTAAAATCGTTAGAAGATTCATGAAATAAACTTCTTTCTCATTGGAATTTTTGAAGTAATAATTATTGGACAACAGATTAATCATAAAAAGAACTATTTATAAACTGTCCAACTTTTGAAATTCAGTTCATACTTAGTTCTTTTTCTTTGTCTAAAAATGTTAACAAATCAGCATAACGGTTTAACTATATCAGACTAGACAACTATACTATATCTAGAGTGGTTACATATTATGAATATTGATAAATTCAAGGCAGTATTTGATACAAAGCAAAAGAAAACTATCACTGGTGTTAGGTAAGTATAGATTTTAATCTTCTCTTACAGTTCAAAACTACTGATGAAACTATCATAATCTTATACTTTAAGACTCTTTATTTTATTTAGTAAGTACGACCCTAATTATCCTAATGTTGAAGCCATTGGTAAAACATCCTCGTGTAAATGGATATTTAATTCTTCTTAAATGTAATTAATTCTTTTTTTTATTCTCTCCACACACATTTTTGGATATTTCTTTTGAATCTTTTTTTTAAATGATGGAATGTTATCTAACTGTAACATCATTCCATTTTGAAGAATACAGGAGGAATTTTCATATATGGATGAAGAAAGCAACCGATAAATACCATTTTAAAAAGTAACACTAAATCTATGTCCGATCGACCAAAATCAATGTATAGATCTTTTTATAAAATCCCAATCTATGTATAAATCTAGTTTACTTACATTATGTTCCTACGGTACTAACTCTTCTATTATACTCATTATGATATTGTCTTTTTGATACTCCGTCTTGTCATTACCATATTTTACCACTCTAATCTACATCTTAATTATGCCATTTTTTTCAATTTTCCTTTATATATAAAAAGCAAAAAGAGTTTCAAATTTTGCAAACTAGGACGAAATCATCTTCTTGCCTTTTTATTTTATCATACTCTCTTTCCTATGCAAATAAAAAACTATTGATTTGATACATGATGTACTTTATCAATAGTCTAGGAAGATATAAAATATCCTCTTTCAAAGTTTTTCAAGCTATTATTTGTCCAGAGAGAATATAGCAAAAATTATCTTTCTCCTGGTATATTGTAATTGATTTTTCCATAAAATTACATATTTTTACTATAAAAGCAACATCCGTAATTATAATATGATAAATAATATTGAGATATAAAATAATAAATCTAAGGAGGATATTATAGTATGGACGGTATAGCCTATATGAATTCGTATGCATTTCTAGAAACTCTAAAAAGTGTTTTAATTGTTGTGGTTTTAATATTATTAGTTATTCTACTGCCAAAATGTATCATAGCTGTAAACAAGTATAATAATTTAAATGATACAAAAGATACTGAAGTTGATGTAAAAACTGATTAAGTTTAAACTATTTCTCTTTTATACTGTTATTTATCAAATGTGTTGTCTCTCTTGCTTTAACTATGGGAGTATAAGACATGTCCATCGAATTTACGCAAGTAATTGAAGATGGACGAACAGCTATTTTGCATCTACGGTGAGTGATGCTCCCTCACAAGTCATTAAACAATACATTGAAAACCAAAAATATCTCAATGGCAAAAGGGGATTAAATTTAGAATCTACCTTAATATGAAACAGCAAAATTTAATCAATCAGATACTGGGTTGTTACAGACTCATTTACAAAAAAGATCTTGTCATGCGAAGCAATCCTATCAGACCAGTTCTAAAATTGGCTACCCACAAACTTCTGCAATTCTGACATACTTAAAAAATTTATGATTTTGCATTTATTTCTTAAAGTGGTAGATTCTATTTCTTTACAACAATTCTTGTGTGATCTTATAATTAGAGTTATAAGCAAACAAAACTTGAAAATTTTCTAAAGCATTATCTAATTTAATAACAGTCCTAATATTTTTTTCTTTCCACATTTTTATAATTTTTTGAGTAGCATACTAATCAAATAATATCCCTGCCTTACCTTCTACCAGTGAGTGAGCAAGAGAAAAAGCAAAGTGGAGACTTGTATTACCTTGCTTTTTCGCAGATCACGCAATACTCTTAGACATATGGAACTTGTTCCATATACATACACACTATTTCAATTTAATACATCTTTTTCATTAAAAACTTCTTCATAGGTATAATATAAAATAGCACTTATCTTTAATATCCTGATGCTCTGACATCATTTTTATATGTGATGATAAAAGATAATTTTTTACTTTATATCTTTCAGTTATAAAAATATTACATAAAGAACATATAAAATTAACTTTATCTTGATATTTTATATCAGTAATTATTTTTATAGTCTATAATATAAGCAAAAATAGAAGGGAACAAAATGAAAAAAATATTACGCCTATGTTTAGTTCCTTTGATGGCATTAATGTCATCATCAAATTTATTTGCAATGGAGACACAGCCCATCACGCAGGAGTCTGAAGGATTAACAGTTAATTCTGTAACTTATAATGTTAGTTTTAGCAATTATAAATTAACACCTAAAGAATATGTCATGTCAAACGGTGGAATTAGCATATTTATAAATTCTACCACTTCATTCCCAAACGAAACCATATCATTTGAATTATTTCACAATGGAAACAGAACTGGTAAGATTAAATCTGTACCTTTGCAGTCTGGTCAGTATGTAAGCTGGGGTGACTTCCCTGCAGGCAATTATGAAATCCGTATCACAAGTTCAAAAGCGGACTACTATAATAATGTATACGTTTCTGCAACATTACGTGTTATATATGGAAATTAATGTTACTGTTGACTGATTTGCTTAAATTTTATGCCTATAGCGGGAATAACATTATTGTATTCCCCTATAGGCTGTTTGTAATAGGCGTAATTTTGCTAACAGTTATTTTTTTCAGAGACAAAAAATACTCTATTGTCTGGAGTTTTGCTGCCACCACATATGTTTCTTTACTGTTTTGTGTGTTGTTTTTTCTAGTAGTGATAGATCCCGGTGATAATTATAATTTTACTAAAGACATCAGAAATATGATAACATTCTATAACCCATACTATAGACTTCTATATCAAACTGAATATTCTGTATGTCATCTGATTATGTTTATACCTTTAGGATATCTCATCAGATATGAAACAGGATTAATAAAAAGTATCTTTATATCCCTTCTTATAGTTTTTGGAATCGAAAACCTGCAAATATATATAAACTTTTTTTGTGGATATGTTCAATACACCTATTGCATCGCAGACATATTGTTTCATTCAATCAGCGCTATGACAGGGATTTGTACAAACCAATTACCTTTATCAGAACCAGAATAAAAAACACTATAGAAAAAGAAGATATACATTATCTGTAAATACCGGTTATCATAACGATAGCCTTTTCTACTGAAATTTTTTTTAGAAAAGGCAGACCAAGTCCGAACAACAGTACAGTTTGCCGATACATTGAAAATATAATTTTCTACTTTTTATGGGTAAATGTACCAAAGTATCATATCTGCCTAAGTTATAGATTTTCTTTTTAAGTGTGATTTTTACATACCATTTATTTCTTGTTTTATCATAACAACTACCACTGTGAGGATTTTTCAGATTGATCCATCGTTTTAACATCGGTGTTATCTATTCTAAACTCATTACGTTTAGTATTTACTTTTTTCATGTTTTTGCTCATTGTTTCCTTTTACAACTTTTAACTTCACCTCTTGTTATATTTCTTCACCGTTGCTTTTATATACTTTTTTCATATATGCAAATGACTTTTTCTTAAATCGTTTCATATCTCGCAAATCATCGTTTGTACGATTAACAAAAATAAAACCATATCTCTTATTCATATCTCCAGAACTACTTAACATATCAAATGGACCCCAAGTAATATACCCAAAACAATCTACACCATCTAGCTCAATTGCTTTTTTCATTTCAACTAAATGATCATGATGGAATTTTATACGATAATCATCATTAATCTCATTATTATCGCATAAATCTTCTAGATGACTATAACCATTTTCTAAAATTAATAATGGTAACTCATATCTAGTATACAAATTAGTTAAGTTATTACGTAATCCCACAGGATCAACTTCCCATCCCCAATTAGTTATATCTAAATTTTCATTTCTGACAATATTCTTTTCAATAACATCGTAGAACGGCTTGTCTTCTTCAAAATCACCTGTTGTAAGAGTGTAAGAACGATAATATGATACTCCTAAAAAATCAACTGTATATTTCAATAGTTCTTCATCACCCTCTTCAAATTCTGGCATACAATGATGATTTTTAAAATATCTAATCATGTATTCTGGATATCTCCCTTTAGTAAAAACATACCCATGAAATTGATGAGTGTATAAATCTGCTAACATACAAAACATTGAGTTCTCTGGTGTTTTATCATTTGGATAAAAATTCGTTAGTGCAATCATTCCACAAATTTTAGTGGCATCATAATATTTTCTAATCATCTTAATCGCCTTGCAATGTGCAATTAAAATATTATGATTTACTTGATATAAAAATTTAGAATAGCTCATTCCTACTGGCACTACAGTTGCTCCCGCTTTTGTAGTTTCTTTTGCATAATCATTTTGTTCATTAAAAGTCATCCAATATTTAACGCGATCACCAAAAGCCTTTACACATATCTCTGTAAACTTTTCAAAAGCATTGACTACTCTTCTAGAAAAAAATCCATTGTATTTTTCTTTTAATGGCAAAGGTATATCATAATGATCTAGCGTTATCATTGGCGTTATTCCGTGAGCTAGTAATTCATCAATAACATTATTATAGTAGGCAATTCCTTTTTCATTTATCTTAGTTTCACCATCTGGTTGGATTCTTGCCCAGCATAAAGAAAAACGATAAAAGTTAAGACCTAATTCTTCCATCATAGCAATATCTTCTTTGTAACGATGATAAAAATCAATCCCATGATCCCATTTAGGTTCTCCATTTTCCCTTTTATGTAAATCATACATACTTAATCCTTTTCCATCTTCATAAGCTGCTCCTTCAGTTTGAAAACTAGTAACTGAACCGCCCCAAAAGAAATTATCTGGTAATTTATTCATAATCTTCTCCATGTTCTCTACAACATTAATATGTAGTTATATTATTAATAATTTTGGATAAAGCGAGGGTTATACCCCTCTTATTTAATTTTCTTCAATTTGGTTATTTAGTGATTTTTCTGACATTTTTAAAAATGGTAAATAAATCATTACCCCAATAACAATCAATATAATATG
Source organism: Erysipelatoclostridium sp. MSK.23.31 (assembly GCF_019125875.1). NCBI lineage: Bacteria > Bacillati > Bacillota > Erysipelotrichia > Erysipelotrichales > Coprobacillaceae > Thomasclavelia > Erysipelatoclostridium sp. MSK.23.31. The sequence continues at coordinate 7,961 of NZ_JAHOCB010000054.1, forward strand.
GAAAACAGCCGCTCTAATATCTCCATTAGTTGACAAAAATGCTGATATTACTGGAGGAGTTGTCCATGGAATTTGAACAACACATTTTTCAATCAAACCTAATGATGTAACAATATAAGCTAAAATAAAATTTATTTGTGTTACTAATACAAACGGTATAATCATAATTGGGTTCATTACAATTGGAAATCCAAAGATAACTGGTTCATTAATATTGAAAATTCCTGGTGCCACACCTAAACTTGCAATCATTTTATGATCTCTACGTTTAGAGAATGCAAATACTGCAATAATTAAACAAATTGTACAACCAGTTCCACCGATTAAACCATAAACTTGTTTAAACGAATCATTAATAATATTTTGAGCTGGCAATCCTGCTTGAACGGCATCCATATTTTCTGTAATTGCTAGTAATAAACCAGGTCCAATAACTGTATCTACAATTGCTGAAGGGTGAATACCTATTGCAAACAATAAATTGAAAATAGCCATTGCAATCAAGAATCCTGGTAAACTAGTAGTTAATCCTTTAATTGGCTGTTGAATAATATTTACAACTAATTCATTAAATGATTGTCCAAAGAAACAATCTAATACAAATGACAATACTGCATAGAATACCACTACCAACATAAATGGAATCATATTATCAAAAGACTTTGCCACCATAGGTGGTACTGACTCTGGCATTTTAATTCTTAAAGCTTTAATTTTTGAAATTACTAAGAATAGCTCAGTGGCTGTAATTCCAACAACTAAGCCAGTAAACATCCCAGATACACCTGTGTATGTTTGAGCTAATATATTAGCTATTCCTACTGCTTCGCTTCCTCCAAGTGGTGTTACACTAGTTGTCAAAGGAACTAAAGTCACAAAACTACATAGTGCAACAAATCCTGGAATCAATGGTTCTTCAGCACCCTTATTTTTTGATAAACAGTAAGCAACACCAACTGTTGAAGCAACTGCCCAAATACCTAATGTTCCATTTGTTACATGTGTTCCAACTTCTTGTGCTTTAACTAAGGTATTTGTATTTATAATACTTGATAACACTCCATTTGGATCCAAAATCAAACTATTTAACAATACCATAATGCCAGCTAAAATAGCTAATGGCATTGTTAAGGCAACAGAATCACGCATTGATCTTAGATGTATTTGATTAGCAAGTTTTGAACTTTTCTCAACAAACTTATCAATAAAATTATTCATATTATTCTCTCCTTTTAATGTATTTTAAAGTTTAAACATCCTAATTCACTCAACTGTTTTTTCCACAGTTCTTTTAATTCTTCTGATGTATTTTCTTGATAAAAGTAACTATCTAGATTGATGTTTTCAGCTTTTGCTTTCCCTAAATTATGATATGGAAGAATCTCTATACTAGATACATACTTAGAATAATGACTTATTGCTTGAAAATGGTCCATATTATCATTAATTTTATGGATGATTGGACACCTTAAAATTATATGTCTTTTATTATCGATTAAATATTTTAAATTATCTAAGATTAAGGAAGAATTTGTTTTAAGATAATCATAATATTTTTCTTGATCACTTAATTTATAATCATACAGCCAGTAATCAACATATTCCTCTATTTTTTTTATATACTCTAACGGCACTGCACCACTTGTCTCAACACATAAGCTTATTTTCTCGTCTTTACAAAATTTTGCTAATTCATATGCAGCATCAATCTGTAAAAGTGCTTCTCCTCCTGAAAGAGTCACACCGCCATTTGTCTTATGATAATATTTCATATCTTTCAAAATAATCCTTTTAATTTCATCAGTCTCAACTATCTTACCATATGTTTTTTTTCTACCATCCTCTTCATACTCCTGTATATCAAAACGATATGTTTCAGGATTATGGCACCATATACATCTTAAACAACACCCTTTAAAAAATATAACTGTCCTGATACCTGGACCATCATTTAATGAACATCTGTCAATATTAACAATTGTACAAGTTTTCAAATTAATATACCATCCTACTTACGATTTCTTTTTGGACCAAGGGTGATAAATCAATAAATCTAGCACTGAATCCCCCAACTCTAACGATTAAATTAGGATATTTTTCTGGATGTATCATCGCGTCTTTTAATTCTTCTTGGTTAATAACACTTATCATAATTTGTGAGCCACCAGATGAAAAGTAAATTTTTAATAACTCTTTAACCATATCTTTATGTTGATTCATCAAATCATGACTTAATTTTAGATTATAGACAGCACCTGCCATATTATTGACATCTAAGCTACTCACTGTATTCAATACAGCAGTTACACCATTTTTTTCAGCACCATTTTGAGGAGTTAATGCATTTGCTAACGGTTCATAAGCTTTTCTTCCATCAAAAGTTGCTGCTGTTCTATATCCCAATCGTGAATTTGCATCATTATTTATAATAACTATCAAATATGAAGATAATCCATATTTTTCTGATTTAGATTTTGTTGTGACTGCAACATACTGATTTAATTCATTAATCATTTCATCTACTTCAGGATTATCATTACCATACTTGATAACATTAAGGCATTTTTCTCTAATCTCTTCATATCCAATAAAGTTATTTCTAATTGCATCAACCATATCTTTATAACGAATTTCTTTATCATCAAAGACTAATTTTTTTATGGCATATAAACTATCTCCGCTATTCACATTACCATAGGTTTCCAAAGTTCCACCTAGATAGTCAATCCCACCATTTAATAAGCTTTTACCTCTATCAATACAGTTATCATAAAGAATAGAATTAAATAAGTATCCACAATGATTATTCATATAATCATATTCAAATTTCTCTTGTTTAGCTAACAAATCAATTTGATAATCTAACTCTTGTTTATATACATCATATAATTCTTCAAATGTATTAGGTTCTTTAGTTAAATAATGCTTTACTATTTTTTTATTAGTAATCATACATTTTCCATCATTAACCAACCCCTCTAATACCTTAGCTAAATTAATGATTCCATTAGGTGAACCAATGCTTTTATGATCCAAAACATATTCACCACAACCAAGAGGAACATAATCAACCGCTTCTTTATATGATACATTCATTGATTCTTTGACATTTTTAATATTAACCGTGTCATTGTATAATAATGGATAACTACAACCACTTTCTATACAATCAATCGCATTATCAAAAATACTATCAGGCATATCTTTTGACCACCTAAGTGTTAATTGTGGTTCAGTTAAATGTAAATCTTTCATAACTTTAAGAGCTATACTGCATATCTTGTTTGCTTTTTCAAGATCATGACGACCCTCTCCACCTAAAATAATACGACCATTGTAAATCGTATTTCGTTGTCTAATTACCTTGAAATATTCTGCAATATTCTTATATGCATCTTGTTCATCATCTAAAAAACGTGCTAATTGATTATCCATTCTTCCATAGTTTCTAATTTCACTAACGCCTACATAAATCCACATTAATTGAATCGCTTCTTTCATATTTTGTGGTCTATGTTCAAGTAATTCATTTAACGTATAAGCCAATTCAGGATTAATGTCCATGGCATCATCACGATACAGTTTTATTAATTCTTTTAAGTAAATAAGCGATTTCTTACAAGCTCTTAAAAAACTATTGAGTGGTTGAGAATCAATTTCATGAATCAATCCATCTATTCCTAAATCAAATAATTTTTCAAAATCAAGATAAGCTCCTCCTAATCTATATAAAGGATACGCTGTATAATAATCATTTTCAAAATCATCATATGGCATTAATTCTTTTATATCATTTGGATAATATCTTCTAAGACGTTCTTTATCATTCTCATCAGCCCAAAACGTATACAATTCTTCTAATTCTTCTTTTTCAACATCATGTGTACCTTCGATTAATTTTGCTAATCGTTCTAATTTGCAATTGTAAATAAAGTTAGTATTTCTTGATCCAAAACCACAAATTGCACTAGGAAAACATGATAAGAAATAATCATCGCTCGTTATTTTTGTACGATTTTCCTTGTGCATAAAGAAATGGCATTCTACTTCCCGATTGTATTTATCATGACTATTTTCTTTATACAATCTCGTAAACTCTTTTAAATATTGAATTTCATTCATTTGTCTACCTCCTTTTCATATAAAGAGTATCATAACAAGGTATATCATACTTAACATATATTCGCTTTTTAAACTTTATTAAACAAAGCATTCATTTTATCTTATTTTTCTAACTTTATTTTTAATTTTATTTAAATCAAAATTATAATATAATAAAAATAATGGAGGTGCTTTATGCAAGAACTAAGTCTAGAAATCATCAATAACAGCAAAGATATTCACTGGCAACACCGAAAAAGAAAAAAATCTGAAGTAGGAAAACATTATCAGACATATTATGAAATAACATTAATTATTGATGGTGAAATCAAAAATGATACAACATCAACATCTAATATTATTAAAAGAAATGACATTATTTTAATGAAAAAAAATATTTTTCATGAACTTGTTACTATTAATGAAAATATTTCCTTAAAATATATCAATTTAGCTTTTTCTGACAAAATTATGAATAGAGTTCAGACTATATTTGGAGGTTTTCATTTAATTAATGATACTGTAATAGGACACTTATCTGATGAAAAATCTAGAAAACTAATTAATTACTATAATGATATCAATCTCAACGATTCTTATTATGAGTTAAATAAAGATATAGAATTGTTCTTATATCAAATGATAAAAGAATTAATCTATCATCAATCAAAAGATACGAATATATATCCAAATTGGTTTAAATCATTATTATTAGAAATACAAGATTTAAATAAAATTAAAGAAACAAAAGATATTTTTATCATCTCACCATATTCTAAACAATATACAATTAAAAAATTTCATGAATATTTAAATATGACTCCTAGCCAATATTTAAATAAAAAAAAAATAGATAAGGCAATAGAACTCCTTTTATCTACTGAATTATCAATTCTAAATATAGCTTTTGAATGTGGATTTAATAATATTGAATATTTTGATAAAATATTCAAAAAAACAATGGGCCTTACACCGCTAAGATACAGACAAACTCAAAGTAAACTCTTAAAAGAAATAGAAACTTAATTCTACTGCATTATTTAGAAATTATATATAAATTTACTGATTACTCAAATTGTACCGATTCTAAAAATTGGACCAAAAATGATATGTGTCTAGAATTCTTGATACATATCATTTGCTGGTCCAACTTAGAAGATTTACTTAATTTGAGCAAGATTTATTTCTTCAACTTTTAAACTTATCGTAAATACAATATTACATTATTTACCTAGTTTTAAACTTTCTAACTCATTTAAATCATATGGAGTTTCTTGATAAACGTAATAATTTAACCAATTACTAAATAATAAATAAGCATGAGAACGCCATTTTACTAAAATTTCATTGTGCATATCATCATTTTTATAATAATTTTTAGGCATAGTAGCTTGATCAGAAATTGCCAGATCACGATTATATTCTTTATCTAATGTATCAGGATCATACTCAGGATGACCAGTTACAAAAAAACGTGAGCCATCTTTTTCTGCAATCAAATAAACCCCTGCTTCATCGCTAGCAGCTAAAATATCAAGACTAGAAATCGTTGCTATATCTTCTGCCATAATTGTTGTATAACGTGAATGAGGAGCATAAAATTGATAATCAAAGCCTCTAAGTATCTTTCGCTTCATTTTATCAACATTAGTATGATGAAAATAAACACCTGTCAGTTTTTCTTTTAATTCATGTTTCTCAATACCATAAAAATAATGCAATGCTGCTTGAGAAGCCCAACAAATAAAAAATGAGCTAAATACATGAGTTTTTGACCATTCTAAAATCTTTTCCATCTCTAACCAGTAATCAACATCTTCAAACCTAAGTTTTTCCACCGGTGCTCCAGTAATAATCAAACCATCATATTTATTATCTTTTATTTCCTCAAATGTCTTATAAAAAGCTAATAAATGTTCTTGAGGTGTGTTTTTAGATTCATGACTGGCCATATGAATCCAGTCTACCTCGATTTGAAGTGGTGTATTCGACAGCATCCTTAAAAGCTGTGTTTCAGTTACTACTTTAGTCGGCATAATATTTAAAATTAATAATTGCAATGGCCTAATTTGTTGAGCTAAAGCACGATTTTCATCCATCACAAAGATATTTTCTTCTTTTAATATTTTACTTGCTGGTAAATCATTTGGTATTTTAATAGGCATATTTAAACCTCCCTAATAATGATTAGTTTACCACATCTATTCTAATAATTTAAGTAAAAATAATAAATCCATTGAATTTCTTCAATGGATTAAAATGAAATAAGCTCATTAAATATTTGAATAATATAGGCATCTGACATTCCTGATAAATAATCTAAAATGCTTTTAATAATTGCTTTATCATCATTAATAAAATCATAAATAACTTTATTTTGATAAAGCGAATCACGTTTTGCTCCATTCATCACACTATATTTTTCAAGCCAATGGATAAATCCATTGATTGCATGGGGAAATTGATCTTTATCCTTAGAAATTTCATCAATAATATTAGTATTACTATCTCGAGCCATTAAATCGTATTTAATAAAGAAATCAAAAATAGAATTTAAAATCAATTTAACATAATTAGTATGAATTTGTACTCTATCAATTAAATATATATTTTGATAATTAAACTTCATAATTGTTTTCATTATTTCAAAAGCTTCTTTTGATAATGAAATTCCATCGCTTGGATTACTATGACTGCATACATCTTGAATAAAATAATTAACGACAGTTCCATTATTGATTGCTGTAAAATGATATTCACTAGTAATATTATTGAGCGAAGCTTTCAAGACTTCAACTTTATTCTCTTTTAGTACCTTGAGACGTAAAGCGTCTTCAATATCACGTGCTAAATAGGCAATCTTATCTGCCATTTTTACAACACATCCTTCCCAAGTATAAGGACTGTATTGTCCTGGGCTAGTATAATTTTGTAAATCAATATACTCATCTCGCTTTTTAATACTCATTTGATTCATTTCTCCACAATGAGAAATAATTCCATCACGAATAGCATATGTCAAATTTAAATTATGGCGATGATGTTCATTATCTTCTAATGTTTCTATTTCATCAATGAGATGAAGACTATTGCGCTCATGCCAAAAAGAATCGAGCCCATGTATTTTAGCAAGCTCGTTAATAATACGTTCACCACCATGACCAAATGGGGCATGTCCTAAATCATGGCCTACTGCTATTGCTTTAGTTAATTCAGTATTCAAACCTAAGTAATTTGCAATTGTATAACTTACAGATTCAACTAAGTTAACATGTTCACTACGTGTACAAACATGATCATCCTTAACTGCAAAAAACACCTGTGTCTTATGTTTTAAACGTCGGTATGCCTGAGAAAAGATAATTCTCGTATAATCACGACCAAACTCACTACGTAGATCATTACTTCTTTGATACAATGGTTCAAGTCTTGATATTGCTTTTGAGTAGTTTGGATTTGTTTCATTCATCGCTACTTCTTTAAATAAATTTTTTGTCATATTTAGTACCCCCATATAATAATTATACGTTATTTATCTTACGTAAACAAATTAAACACATTTCTTTAAAGGTAAAAAAAAGGTTTTAAAAAAGGAAAGATTTATAAATCTTTCCTTTTATTATTTAGTTAATAAACTAGCAGCTGCTTTATCAACAATTACAACAACATCATTATGATCTTGAAGTGCACTTGCTGGTACGTCTGTAGTTTTTTCACCTTCAACCAATACTTTGATTGGTTGAGCTTTATTTTCACCACACGCAACTAATAATACTTTTTTAGCTTGTAAAATATTTGAAATTCCCATAGTAATCGCATGAGTAGGTACTTCATCAATTTTCCCATCAAAGAATAAACGGGCATTATCTTGACGTGTACTTTCTTTTAATTCAATCATATGAGTTACTGAATCAAAAGAAGTTCCTGGTTCATTAAAACCAATATGTCCATTTGAACCAATTCCTAACAATTGGATATCGATAGGATTTTCAGCTAATAATTTATTGTAATCATCACAACTTACTTGAATATCTCCAGCACCATTTGGTACATGTACATTTTCAGGATTAATGTCAATTCCAGAGAATAAATGTTTATTCATAAAATAATGATAACTTTGTGGATGAGTAGCTTCTAATCCAAAATATTCATCTAAGTTAAATGATTTGATATCTTTATAAGAAGTCCCGTTCTTCTTGTGATCTTCGATCATCAATTCATACATTCTGATTGGTGTAGATCCCGTAGCCAATCCCAAATTAGCAGTTGGATTGTTTTTAACAACTTCTAACATAACTTTTGCAGCTTCAATGCTTGCTTCTTCATAATTTTCAACTATAATTAATTTCATTTTGTGTCCCTCCACTTATATGATACTATTTTTACCTTAAAACTTCAAGTTAAAGGCCGGAAATATCAATCATTTTTCAAAACTCGAAAAAAACGAGTCATGTATTTTTTGTCAAAGTCTATTAATTTGTAAGTCCCTTTTGAAAGCCCTTTTTTCATAACGCGAAAATACCTAGTCACAGTTCGATATTTCTTTATTTTTTGCTAAAAATAAGGTAAAATAGGAATGTATATGGAGGTGTTTTTAATATGATAAAAGGTATTGGGGCATCTAGTGGTATCGCGATTGCTAAAGCATACAAACTAGTAATGCCGGATTTAACAGTGACAAAAGTAACAGTAGAAGATGCTGAGGCAGAAATCAAAAAATTTGACGATGCAATGTCACAAACTGCAAAAGAATTAGAATCAATTAAGGAAGCTGCTGCTAAAAATTTATCTGCAGAAGAAGCTGCTGTATTTGATGCTCATGCATTAGTATTACAAGATCCTGAATTAAAAACTCAAGTAGAGGATAAAATCAGAAATGAAAAGATTAACGCTGATGCTGCTCTAGATGAAGTTGCTAATACTTTTATTGCAATGTTTGAAAGTATGGATGATGATTATTTTAGAGAAAGAGCGGCTGATATCAAAGACGTATCTCGTCGTTTATTAGCTAACTTACTAGGTAAGTCATTGCCAAATCCTGCTTTAATCGATGAAGAAGTTGTTATTATTGCTGATGACTTAACTCCATCTGATACTGCGCAATTAAATAAAAACTTAGTTAGAGGATTTGCTACTAATATTGGTGGTAGAACTTCTCACTCAGCAATCATGGCGCGTTCATTAGAAATTCCTGCGGTTGTTTCTTGTAAAACAATAACTGATGAAACTAATGATGCTGATATGGTTGTTTTAGATGGTGAAGCTGGTATTGTAATTATTAATCCTAGTGATGATGAAATTAAAGAATATCAAGCTAAACGTGAAGCATTCATCGCATACAAGGAAGAATTAAAGAAAATGAAAAATGAAAAATCTGTTACTCTAGATGATCATCACGTCGAACTAGTTGCTAATATTGGATCTCCAAAAGACATCCAAGGTGTACTAGACAATGGCGGTGAAGGAGTTGGGTTATTCAGAACTGAATTCTTATATATGGAATCTGCTCAATTACCAACTGAAGAAGAACAATTCAATGTTTATAAAGAGGTTCTTGAAGGATTAGAAGGAAAACCTGCTGTTGTTCGTACTTTAGATATTGGTGGAGATAAAGAAATCGAAGCAATTGATTTACCTAAAGAGATGAATCCATTCTTAGGAGTTAGAGCGGTTCGTTTATGTTTCCAAAGAGAAGACATCTTTAGAGTTCAATTAAGAGCATTACTTAGAGCTTCAGTATATGGTGATTTAAGAATTATGTTCCCAATGATTGCTACTTTAGATGAATTTAGAAAAGCTAAAGGAATCTTAATGGAAGAAAAAGAAAAATTAATTAGTGAAGGAATCGAAGTATCTGATACATTACAAGTAGGTATCATGATTGAAATTCCAGCTGCAGCAGTGTTAGCTGATCAATTTGCCAAAGAAGTTGATTTCTTCTCAATTGGTACAAACGATTTAGTTCAATACACATTTGCTGCTGATAGAATGTCATCTGGGGTTTCTTATTTATATCAACCATTCCACCCATCAATCTTACGTTTAGTTAAACATGTAATTGATTCAGCCCATGCCGAAGGTAAATGGACAGGTATGTGTGGAGAAATGGCTGGAGAAGCAATTGCTGCACCACTACTAATCGGTTTAGGACTAGATGAATTCTCTATGTCTGCTACATCTATTCTTTCTCAAAGAAAGTTAATCAGATCAATGAAAAAATCTGAAATGAATGAATTAGCTGCTAAAGCTATTAACTGTGGAACTATGGAAGAAGTAGTTGCATTAGTTAAAGAAGCAGTTGAAATATAAAACATAAAAATCGAAGGTCAAATAAAGTGACCTTCTTTTTTTCTAAATATTCCCATCTTAGAATTTATTATTAAAGCCGGATATAAAATAAAAAAAGGATACGCAGAGGTATCCGTAAATAAAAAAAGAACCGGCAGCTTGCTAT
>NZ_JAHOCB010000055.1:0-17717 GCF_019125875.1 Erysipelatoclostridium sp. MSK.23.31
GCTAAAGCTTTTTGAGACCCCCAGCCTAGCTGGGGGTTTTATTGCAGACAAAAAATGAAGATGATTATTTATCATCTTCATCAAATTCTTGATAATCGACATCAATTATATCATCACTACCACGACGATACTCTTCTTGGCTATAATAAGCCTTTTTCTTTTCTTCAGTTTTTCTTTGAAATTCTTTGTTATATTCTTCTAACTGTTTAGTATAAAGATATCTTTTTATCGCTGACCAAACAACTAATATCGCAATAATTATCCAAACAATCGGATTAGTAAGTAGATTTAAAATCAAACTTAAGATAACAATAATGATTAAAATTATCAAAATCACATAATACAGTGGCATCAAATCAACTCCTTTATATATAGATATAATACACGTTTATCATTTAAAATCAAATAATTCTTTTAGGTTTACCGCAAAACCATTAGCTATTTTTTCAATTGATTTCAATGAAACATTTCTTGTTCCACGTTCAACATCTGATATATAGTTCTTTGATAACCCGCAACGAAAAGCCAATTCTTCTTGAGAAATATTTTGCTTCAAGCGCAATTCTTTAATACGATGACCAAACTTAACTTCAATTTTATCCATTTTAATCACTCTCCATTTGGATCAATCGTTTAGCCTCTTCACTTATTTTCTTAAATCGATGATGCAAGCCGGACTTACTTATTGTTTGTCCAGTTTCTTCATAATAAACTTCAGTCAGCTCATTTAATGTTAATTCAGGATATTTTTTTCTAATTAAAGCAACAGCACGTGTTTTTTCATCAAGCATGTCTAAACCAAGAAACATATCTACCGTCTCAATATCTTCTAATTGTTTATTTGCTGTTGCCATTGATTTCATTTCATTAGCAATATCACAATTATTCCAGCGATTTACAGTATTTGACATGCTGCGATCAATTCGAGTACTTTCAAAATTCATTACTGACTGGCTCGCTCCGATTGCCCGTAAAAAATCACCAATCTTTTCTGAAGACTTTAAATAAACTACATACTTATTACGACGTTTAATAATCTTTGCATTTAACTCAAACCGATTAATTAAATCAGCAATAAACTGAGCAAATTCTTCTTCATTAAAACTCATTTCTAAATGATAATTTGATGTTTCAGGATTATTAACACTTCCACATGATAAAAATGCCCCTGCTAAATAAGCTCTTGTACAACATTCCTTTTCAATAATCTTGGGATTAGGAATCTGATTAAACCCCAAACCATCCATCAATGATAAATCATCTAAAATTTCCCTTGCTTTAGTAACCTTTAAAATATAAACATTATTTTTCTTTAGTTTCATTTTTCTTGAAACAAGAAATTCGATCTGAGGATCATACTCTTCTTTTAACATTTTATGTATTTTTGATGCAATCTTAGCATTCTCTGTTCTAATCGTTAAAGAAAGACCATGATTTGATAGCGATAATGTCCCATTGATCTTAATTACTGCACATAACATTGCTCTTTGACAACATGATTCAAAATCATTAAAAACTACTTCTTCTTTGACAACTCTTGAAAAAGATACCATCTTAATCCTTAATGATCTGCATCACGGTGTAACCGATGAACTTGATAAACTTTACTGTAGTGATCAGCAAAATAATTAGTTAACGAAACTGAACGATGTTGTCCTCCAGTACAGCCAATTCCAATAATTAAATGCATCTTACCTTCTTTTTCATATTCTTTTAATAAATAATCAAATAAAACAGTCATCTTTTCAATAAAGACTTTTGTTTCCTCTTTATCAATTACATAATCATAAACAGCTTGATCATTTCCTGTTAAATGACGTAATTCTTCAATGTAAAAAGGGTTTGGTAAGAATCTGACATCAAATAATAAATCTGCATCTTTGGGTACCCCATGTTTATATCCAAATGATTCAAAGGTTATTCTAAATGGGTCAATTTTCCCTTTACTAAAATAATCTTCTAATAAATTTTGGAATCTTGCTCCTTTTAATTTTGTTGTATCAATTACTAAATGTGCTAATCGTGAAATCGGCTCTGCTAAACGTCGTTCAAACTCTATTGCTTCAATTAAAGAAGACGCTTTATTTGAAATCAACAAAGGATGAGACCTTCTTGTTTCTTTATATCTTTTAACTAGAACTTCATCATCACAATCTAAAAATACGACAGTTAGATGAATCCAATCTAAATTTGATAATAATCTAATTGCTTTAAGTGCATCATCCAAACTTACTGCCATCGCTACTCTTTGGTATTTGGGATTATCCTGCACTAATTCCGCAAATTCAGTCAATAAGGCAACCGGATAATTATCAATACAACGGTATGCCAGATTTTCAAAACAGGCCATCGCGCTAGTCTTCCCTGCACCTGACATCCCAGTTACAATTACTATTTCTACTTGATCCATAATCTTCACTTCTCTTTCTATGAACATTTTACCAAAAATACACTGATAAGTGTACTTTATTTAAAAAGTTTTAACAATAATTATCGACATTTTTGCAAGTATATTTATGCTTTGTAACTCATATATATAATTATTTGAACTGATACTAATTTTAAGAAATATTAATAGTCGAAAGATGTAGTTATATGATACAATTTAATTAAATACAGAGGGGTGAGGCTATGGATAAAAAGGATAAGATCGACACTTTAATTGATCAATACTTAAATTTTTACCAGCATGGCAGCCAAGCAATCGAACCGCAGCAAAGTACTGATTTTGACAGCTTAATGAACCAGTACAAGTCTAAATTTGATAAACAAATCGCTAATGAGCAAAAAGCAATCAGAGAAAAAGAAGAAGCACGAGTTCTTCAAAAAAAACAGGAAGCGAAACTACAAAGTCAAAAAAGAAAGACCCAAGAACAACAAAACAAGTTGCGTAAAGAGAAATTGCGTAATCATTCCAAAAAAACTACGGCAGAAGTTAAACAAGCCGCAAAAAAATACCAGCACCAAAGTCGTGATTATGATAAAAGCAGTAATCATAAAAGGCTAATTGTTTTAATTATAATAGTTGTCGTCTTTGGGTTAATTTATTTTATTGCCTCTAATCAAGATAATGAATCTACTAATAATACCTATTTATATAATAATTTAAATTATCTAGTCAATGATGCCGTTTTGCAAGAACCTAGTTCAAACGATTTGAGCTATCTGGATAATATTGAAAATAATGAAAATTACAATGTTGCTATCACATATTTAAATTATGTTGAAGATGGCTTAAATTATCTTGATTTAATTAGTGTTACAAGAGGTAATGATGATTTATTAGAAATCAGGAATGATTCTGAGTATTATTTGTATATCAAGTATCTTGACAATGGCTATACAAATAATGTTTTAATCGTTCCTAATGATACTTATTATTGCTCCATTATTGATGAGGAAGAATTAACTATAGAGACTATTGCATTTTATAATTTTGAAGATCCGGCATTAGATGTCTTCACTAATTTATCAGATATTGATATCTATATGAATGTTGATAGTATTGATTTTTTAGAAACAAATGCGGAAATTTTATTTAAACATTATTATTATCAAGCTTATTTAAAACTGCCATATGATGACATTATGGTCATCAAAGAAAGAGATTCTAATAAGGGATATTATGGTTACCTTGATTATACAAATCGCCAAATCAAAGTATATTACTCTGATAATTATACTCACGATGTAACCATTGAAAATATTCAAAATTATCAAAGTGATTATCTTAAAACCATAACACTTTAGAAAAGGGGAGAAAAAATGATTTCAGATAATTTCTTTACAGAACACATGACTATTGTTATTGCTGTAGCTATTGTTCTACTACTTATTATTATTTTATTGACATGCTGGAAAAGAGTTCCTGCTGACAAAGCTTTAGTTATCACCGGATTAAAGAAACGTGTTCTAACGGGTAAAGGGGGTATTCAAGTACCATTTCTTGAAACATCTTGTATCATTTCATTAGAAGCTGTTTCAATGACCACTGATATCACTGAAGCACCTTCAAAACAAGGAATTTTTGTTGATATTGCTGGTACTGCAGTTGTTAAAGTTGACAATAATCCAGAGAAAGTATTAATTGCAGTCGAGCAATTTTGCAGTGGTAATGCTGATCGTACTACTCAAAATATTAAAACTGTAGTTGAACAAATCTTGGAAGGTAAACTTCGGGGAATTGTTTCTACATTAACCGTAGAACAAATTAATGAAGATCGTGTCGCATTCGAAAACTCAATTGAAGACAGTATTACACGAGAATTAGATAACATGGGATTACGTTTGTTATCATATACAGTATTAAAAATTGCTACTCAAGGGGGATATTTAGAAAACCGGGCAATCCCTCAAATCGCCCAATCAAAAGCAGATGCTGATATTGCTAGCGCTGAAAGAGCAAGAGATACCGAAGTTAAAACTGCTGCTGCAGTACGCGAGGGGCAAAAAGCTAAATTAGAAGCTGAAGCTGAAATTGCTCAAAGTGATCGTGATAAAACAATTCGAATGGAACAATATCGTGCCGAACAAGATAAAATCAAAGCCAATGCCGATGTTTCATACAAGCTTCAAGAAATTGAAAATAATAAAATCGTTGCTGATCGTAATGTTGAATTAGCAAAAAAAGAAGCACAAGTAGTTGAAGAACAATTAGTGGCATCTGTAAAAAAACCAGCTGACGCTAAAAAATATGAAACTGAGGTTCAAGCTGAAGCAAATAAAATAAAATCGATTAAAGAAGCCGAAGCTCGAGCTCAAGCATTAAAAATCGAAGCTCAGGCACGCGCTGACGCCAAATTATTAGAAGCTAAAGCTGAAGCCGAAGCTATTCGAGCACAAGGGGAAGCTGAAGCCGAAGCTTTAAAAGCTAAGGGAATTGCCGAAGCCGAGGCCAAAGACCGTTTAGCCGAAGCCATGGAAAAATATGGTGAGGCCGCAATGATGTCAATGGTAGTTGAACGTCTCCCAGAAATTATGGCACAAATTGCCAAACCAATGGAACAAATCGACAAGATTACTGTTATTGATAACGGTAGCGGTGATGGCGGAAGTAAAGTTAGTAAAATTGTTAGTGATGTTGCTGCTAATGGGTTTGAAGTTTTAAAAGATCTAACTGGTGCCGATTTAGGTGAAGTTGTTCGTACTATCGCTAATAAAAACAGTAATAATAAACCTAAAACTAAATAAACTTAATTATTCCTCTTTAATGAGCATTTGCTTGTTAAAGAGGTCTTTTTATGAAAACAGTGAAACACTGCTATTAAATCAGTGTTTCACTGTACCTTTATTAAACCTTCCTGCTAGTTTTTCAAGCATACTTTTTGAAATACCAAATTTACCACATAAAAAATCCTCGATTTCTTCTGGACTTTTCCCTGCTAAATCATTTTCATCTATTCCCATTGATGACATTATACTCTTAACTCGGTTGAACATCTCACTATCACCTTGTTGATACTTATTCATCATATCATTATAAAACTGCTGAGCATTATCTATCTTTTGTTCTTCTTCAATATTTTTTTGATTAAATTGATTTTGACATTCTAATAAACCATCAATTTCATCACTATCTAACCCTAATACATCAAAAAATTCAAGTGCTCGATTACAAATATTTTCTAATTCATATTGATAATCTTCATCAGCTAATTGCTGAACCATCTCTAATTCCTTATAAAACTCTTTGATACTATTGTTTTGAGTTGGAGTTAATACAATATCTTCATATTCATCATTTTCAAGATCATTTAATACAATCCTCGTATAATACTCTACTTTTTCATGAGTATCCATGATCATCTCTATTTCAATACCAGTAATTTTTGATAACATTGTAACGAATACTTCAGGGTCGATTATCTGGTTACTAAAAGTATATGTTATCTCCTCTAATTTGATAATAGCTTTGATTATTGAATCATTACGATGTTTTTCCAATCCTAAAGAAATAATCTTTTGATATTCAATTATCCCAGCCTGACCAAACTTAAAATATATTTGTGCTGGAGTGATGATCATTCCTCGGCTGCCATCTTGTTCTTTGGTAGCATCAATAAATGCAAGGATTTCAAAAACATTATAATCACCAAAAGTATAAATTGCATTACTAATTTGATTAGGAAGATTCTGATTTGAATAAAAAGAACCATTAATTACAAGACTATCATTAATATAACTTAATATTTCTTCTTGACTCATTTTTCTTACCTCTTTTCATACTGCTACCATTTTACTAAAATAAAAAGCTATTTTCAATCGAAATAGCCCTATCTAAACTAAACTCTTTATTACTGCCCTGATTTCTTTAACTCGTTTAGCTTCGAATTCTGGATATGTTTTAAACCAGCGCCGATTCAATGGTGAAGGATGCGGAAGAACATATGCAGGTTTCCCATTAAAAACTTGATCATTAAAAATCAAATCAACAAAGTTTTGATTAGGAAATATTTTCTTAGCGGCATAACTACCAATGATGATATAAATTTGGTTATCAACTATGTCAATTTCTTGCCTTAACCACTTTTCACTACAGCATTTTGGCGGCAAACGATCCCCACCGCTTTTAGATTTACCAGGATAACAGTGAGCCAAAGAAGCAATATAGAAATTATTTTGATCATAAAATGTTTCATCATCTATATCATACCACTTCTCACGAAGTTTTTTCCCACTTAAATCATTAAATGGTTTTAAAGTATTGTGGACATTTAATGAAGGGGCTTGACTAATCTGCATGATCTTAGCATTAGGTTTGCCCCAGACAACAGGATGAGGTTCATATCCAAATTGTCTTTGACAATAGCGACACTCTTGTATTTTTTGTTTTAATTCTCCAAAATCTTTCATCTAATCATTCCTTTGTATATATTTTAACCTAATTATTCCCAAAAAGAAAAGATTACTAACTATATAGCAACCTTTTCTAATCCAAAACGTCTTGAAATTTCTTTTGTTAGTAGTGCTACAACTTGTTTATCCTCTAATAATACTGGGGTTAACTGTCCTTTAACATTTTCTATTGCCTTCAAAATGTCATTTTGATAATGATATCCTGGCAACAATACAAAAGGAATGATTTGTTCATATTCACCTATTATTTTAGTATTAAACGCACATACTGAACCATACCTACTAAGAATATCAAATAGTTTACTATTACTCCGTGGATGAATTATAAATAAGCGTTTTACTTTATTAGAATAAAGTTGTTCTAAAAGAATCTCACTGTTAAAAAGTGGTGCTGCTACTTCTTTTGGTGAACACATTTTAGATATTTTATCATAGATCTTTCCATATGAAATGACCATTGGCTGAATCTGCCATTTTATTTTTAACATCATTAATATTTTTAATTTATCTTGAAAATCTATTTCCTTTAAACATAGAGACATCGCAGATACTTGTTCAGCAAAGTAATCAATCACATTCATACACTGTGCTGTAAAAATTAATAGACGTCCTTCTTTTTCTAAAATAAACATTAGTAACATATCTAATTCTGTTTTTTCAAAATACATCAGCTGCTTAAAAAACTGTTTTCGATCATGTTTATTTACCAAATTATTTAAAAGAACCAGCCTACGAATATTACTTAAAGCAGATAAATAATCATCATATTGTTCTAATTCATAAGCTAATTTTTTAGTAAAAGCTGGATACTGCCCCTTTGTTGATATACCTAAAAGCAGATTTTCCGTTTCTACTACCTTCATGGCCTTTAAAGATGCCATACTTGAAGTAGCACAAGCACACAATACTCCTAATTCATCAGCATCTCTAATTATCTGGTTATTTAATTCACGATCATCAGTTGCAATATAAACAAAAAAAGCATTTTGAAGATATTTAGGCTGATAATCTGTCAGATACTTTTCTACCTCTAAAGCCTCGAGCTTTCTATCAATGCGAGAAGCAATTATCTTTACTTTAGCCCCTTCTTTAAGAAACTGCAATGCTTTACGACTAGCAACCGCACCACCGCCAACTATAACAACTGTTTTATCTTTAAAATTAATCAACCAAGGCATCATGACATTTCACCAGTGCTTTTTTTATTGCATTTAAAGTATTGTCGAGATCAATTTGGCTATGAGCAGCACTTACAAACCATGCTTCAAATTGACTAGGAGCAATTAAAATTCCCTGTCTTAACATTTCTCTAAAAAACAAAGCATACATTTCAGTATTACAAGTCTGAACATCTTCAAAAGTAGTAATTGGTTTATTGGTAAAAAATAGCGTCAATAAACTTTGACAACGATGCACCTGATAATCTAATGATAATGTAGATAAAATAGTTTTAATTCCATTTTCTAAATAATTTGCTGCTTTGTTTATATATTCATAAACATCAGGATGATTATTTAAATAGCTTAATTGTGCTAAACCAACAGACATAGCTAATGGATTACCTGATAGCGTTCCTGCTTGATAAACCGGCCCTTGAGGTGAAACTAAACTCATAATTTCTTTTTTTCCGCCGTATGCTCCAACTGGCAGCCCACCTCCAATAATTTTACCAAAACAAACCATATCGGGAATAACTCCTAAATAATCTGGACAGCTATGATAAGAGACACGGAACCCTGTAATTACTTCATCAAAGATCAAAACAATTCCATTTTGATCACATAATGTACGTAATCCGGTTAAAAACTCTTTAGTCGCTGGAACTATTCCCATATTGGCTGCAACAGGCTCTAAAATAATTGCGGCAATATCTTTTTTATTTTGTTCTACTGCTGCTATTACAGAGCTTAAATCATTATATTTGCAGATTATTGTTTGAGAAATTATTTCCTGGGGAATTCCCGGACTAGTTGGAAGATTAAAAGTTAATGCTCCTGAACCAGTCTTAACTAATAAACCATCACTATGTCCGTGATAATTGCCCTCAAATTTAATAATTTTATTCCGACCAGTAAAGCCTCGAGCTACTCTTAAAGCACTCATTGTAGCTTCTGTTCCTGAATTAACCATTCTTACCATTTCAATTCCTTGATAGCTGTCAACAATCAATTTAGCCATTGCTACTTCTAACTTAGTTGGTAGTCCAAAGCTTGTTCCTAACTGACTCGCTTCAATAATTGCATTTTGAACGACTGGATGATTATGCCCTAAAATAAGTGGTCCCCAAGAACAAATATAATCAATATATTCAACTCCATCTTCACCAAACAAATGCGCCTTATCACCTTTTTTTGCAAAAACTGGAATCTCACCAACTGATTTAAAAGCTCGGACTGGTGAGTTTACACCACCTGGAATATATTGACAAGCTTCTTCAAATATTTCTTGATTAGTCATGATGATCACCTTGCCATTTTTGAGCTAATTCAAGTGCAAAGTAAGTGATAATCATATCAGCACCAGCTCGTTTTATTGCTAATAACGATTCCTCTATTACTGCTTCTTTCATTATTCCCTGCTTAACTGCCATTTTAAGCATTGCATATTCACCACTGACATTATAAGCGCAGATTGGCATATTAAAACTAAGTTTTGCCTCCTTGATTACATCGAGAAAAGCTAATGCCGGCTTTACCATAATAATATCAGCACCTTCATCTATATCAGCTTGTATTTCTCGCATCGCTTCATTACCATTAGCTATATCCATTTGGTAACTTGAACGGTTTCCAAATGAAGGAGCACTATTAGCAGCCGCTCTGAATGGTCCATAATAAGAGGAAGCATATTTAGCACTGTAACCCATGATTGGTAAATCTTTAAATCCCGTTTCATCAAGTGCTTTTCTTATAGCAAGAATTTCACCATCCATCATTGCACTTGGAGCTACCATATCTACCCCACTTTTAGCATAGCTTACTGCAATCTTGCCTAAATATAATAAAGTTTCATCATTAATCACACAACCATCACGATCCAAAATCCCGCAATGTCCATGATCTGTATATTCACACATACAAACATCACCGATCACATACATTTCTGGAGCAATTTTTTTGATTTCTCTAATTGCTCTTTGGATGATTCCATCATCATTGTATGCTTCAGTCCCTAATTCATCTTTATGTTCGGGAATTCCAAAAAGAATGCACGCATTAATTCCAGCTCTCTGTAATTCTTTAATTATCTCATTAAGACGGTCAATAGAATAATGGTATATTCCCTCTAATGAAGATATCTCTTTTTTAATATTATTTCCTGCAACCACAAATATTGGGCTGATTAATTGCTCCACTGATAAACGATTTTCTTTGATCAAATTTCTTGGTACCTTTTTATTACGTAATCTTCTTCCTCTATAAAACATTAATATTCTCCTTTATAATCGCAATCATTCCTTCATAACTATTATCTTTAGCTTCAATAATCTTCACATGCGGATAATATTTTTTAAGCGCCTGAGTCGTCATTGGTCCAATTGACAAAGCAATCTTAAAAGTACTTGGATATTTTGCTAAACGTTCAACTGATGAAGCACAAGTAAAACAGGCTAAATGATATGACTCTTCTTCAACAATTATTAATTCTTTATTTTCATAAACAATTAATTCATGATCTTCTGCTCGTTTTTTTATCTTACTATGTTCCTTAGCACGAACAATAATCATTTCTTCACTATCCATCCGTTTATTTTTTAAATAATTATTAAAATCTTCACTATTTGCTTTAGGACTAATTAAATCACTATAATATCCATATAGTTGTAACAAGTTGGCTGTCTTTTCACCAATACAAGCAAAACGAACTGTTGTCAAACTACGATGATCAACCCTTTGCATCTTTAAATAATTAAAAAATCCTCTAATACCATTTTGGCTGGTAAAAACAATTAATTTATGATTTAAATCTAATTTTTGCTGAGAATTCAGGTAATTGACCTTCCCTAACTGAACCTGTTTAACTGCCGCCCCCTGTTCTTTGAAATACTTACTGATTGGTAATTCTTGATCACTAACACATGCAACCAGTATCTTTTTGTTTAGTAGTATTTTTCTTTGAAAAAAATCTAATTCATGATGAAGTGCTACTACTGCACCAACAACAATCAACATAGGCGAGCACAAATAACTATCTTTAAATTTATCGATAATATTTTCTAGTGTTCCATAAATACTTCGCTGCTCTGTTCGAGTTGCGTTGGAAATTAAAGCAATTGGAGTAGTCTTATCTTTTCCTGCCACCAAAAGATTTGTAACGATTTGTTCTAGTTTTTGTTGTCCCATCATAAATATATACGTTAAGCTATCATCTAGAAACTGTTGATAATCCCATTCATAAGCTTGATTATTTTTATGGTGAGCTGTTACTACCATAAATCCAGAAGATACCCCACGATGTGTTATTGGAATACCTGCATAACATAAACCAGCAACAGCTGAAGTTAAACCCGGAACAACTTCAAAGTCAATTCCTGCTTTGAATAAAGCCAAGGCCTCTTCGCCACCACGACCAAAAACATAGACATCGCCACCTTTTAATCGAACGACTTGTGCATATTGTCGAGCTTTTTCAATTAACAGAAGATTAATATTATCCTGAGCTAAAGTATGGTTATTTGAAGCTTTACCCACATAGATTTTCTCACATGTTTCCTTACAATAATTTAATATTGCGGGATCAATTAGCCGATCATAAATTATACAGTCAGCACTTTTTATACATTCGAGCGCCTTAACTGTATATAAATCGATTGCTCCTGGACCACCACCGACTAAATAGACTCTACCGTTCATAAACTTCCCTCATTAACATTTCAGCAAGTGCTGTTACTTCCTCGCTTGCATCTTTTAAACTAAATTTCTTATCAATGTTTTTTAAAACCGTTCCATCTTCATTCCCTAACAATCCGTAAAAATGTACCTGATCTCCAATAATTTTTGCATAACCGCCAACGGGAATATGACAACTGCCATTTACTGTTTTTAAAAATAAACGTTCCAGTTCCATTCGTGTTGTTGTAATTTCATCACTTATATTATTGATCATCGTCAATAATTCACTATCTTGACGAACTTGAATTGCTAATATGCCTTGACCGCAGGCAGGAATCATTTTTGTCTCATCTAAATACTCACTAATTAAATCTTCCAAGCCTAAACGTTTTAGCCCAGCACTTGCAAGTACTAGACCATCGATTTCTTGATTTGCCATCTTTTGCAGACGAGTATTAACATTTCCACGAATATCAACGATTTTTAAATCAGGGCGGAGTTTTAATAGTTGATATTTTCTCCGCTTGCTTCCTGTTGCAATCGTTGCATGCTGAGGCAGCCTTGCTAATGAAGAACAATTCTTTAATACTAAGCAATCACGATAATCACTAGGAGCTAACGTTTTAGCGTATACTAAACCAGCAGGATTATCACTTGGCATATCCTTTAAACTATGGACAGCAAGATCAATTGTATGCTCTAATAGTTCTTTTTCGATTTCTTTAACAAAAACACCTTTATCGTTTATTTTGTCCAAAGCAATATGTTGCATTTTATCACCAATGGTATGAATGACTTTAATTTCGTATTCATTTTCTGGATATGCCCTTTGGAGTTTTTCAATTACATATTCAGTTTGTTTTAACGCAAGACTTGAGCCTCTGCTACCAACAATTATTTTCATTCTTCATTATCCTCTTTAAGACTAAATAGTTTATTTATTACTTCAAGATCATTGATTTGATTAGTTTTTACACAATGTATCGGATCTTTCATTATTTGCATAAATGATGCTTTTAATGTTTTTTCTAATATATGGCGCTCACGAGCAGTTAAAGATAGTTTATTAACCAAAATTTCATAAGTTTGATTAGCTAACTGCATACTTTTTGCCTGTAAAGATTGTATCACATAATCATATTTGATACTATCAAGCTTTGTTCTTACTTCCCTGATCTTAATATCAATTTCTGAATTTATTTTTTCTACATCTTTACTTCGTAATTGATTATTGACTGCAACCTCATGGTTTAATGTATCTAAATCAATACATTGAATAGAAGCAGTTTTATCAATATCACGAGGAATCGTCAAATCAATCGCTATTAATTGTGAACTTATAAAATCATCACGATTAAAGATTAGATGCGGGCTCGCTGTAGCACTTATTAAAATATTAACTTGATCCAACAAGATCTTTCTTTGATTAAAGGGAATAATTTTTATTTTAGGATACTGTTGTTTTAATTTAACAAGTTTGCCACTATTTCGATTAGAAAAAATTAATTCATTATTATCATATAAATATGGGATAAATGATGTCGCAATTTCACCGGCACCACAAATCATAATTTTTTGATTATATAAGTTTGATACTTTTTTTAAATGTTCAACGGCTAAATGAGTCAATGAGATTGACGGCTGCTGATATTTGTGCTTCATCTTTTTGACAAAATTAAGAGTTTCTTGAAAAATCAAAGATAACTCTTTTCCCCCTAAAGACATTCTACAAGTAAAATCATATGCCTGCTTAACTTGTCCTAATATTTGATCTTCACGGATCAGCATCGATTCTAATCCACAGGTTACTTTTAATAGATGCCTAAAAGCTTCATCACCAGTTTTAACATATAATGGCGCCTCAGCTTGATTAAAATAATTTAAATAAATAGATGGTAAGAAATCAATATCTGTTTGATACATCAAATAAACTTCACTTCGATTACAAGTTGATAAAATAAGAACTTGTTCAATACCATAGGTTAATAATAAACTTGAAAATTCTAATTTTTGAGTATCTGTAAAACTAAATAAGGAACGTTTATCCAATGCTAATTGCTTGTGGCTAACACCAATTACTGCGAACTCCATAAACCTTTAAAAAACCACGAAATCGTGGTTTTAATTTTGTGGTCCTGCTTTTTTATGTTGTTCAAGCGGTTTTAAATGGATATTGGCACGTTGTTCACTTTCAGTCCAATACAATTCTTCTGCCACAAGACACTCAGGATTTAATTCAACGCCATCTAAAATCAATTCTTTAAACTTAGGATATCCAGCAATATCAATTAAGTGTCCACCATGAATATATTCAGGTTTGTTATCCATCACCCAGGCAGAAAACTTTTGCCAATTGCTAAACACTTGTAGTAATGCATCTTCGGTAATCCAATTTAAGAAAATTTTCCCCATTCTTGGATACTGTTTTCCACTACGTCCACCTAGAGTAACACGATAAAATTTAGTTGGTTTACGTGTCCAGGCACCAGTTGGACAAGCAATAACACACTCTCCACATCCAACACAACAACAAGTATCTTTATCTACTTTATTATCAGCATTTAGTGAAAGTACTCTAGTCGCATGATGTTGACAAGCTCGCACACAAGCACCACAGCCAATACATCTTTCTGGATGATACTCCATCTTCGCGATCCCCATGATTCCAAAATCATTAAAATGACCTTTTCCACAATCATTAGGGCATCCCGATACTGATACTTTAATATGATAGTGACTAGGAAAAATAATTTTTTCAATTTTTCTTGCTAACTGATACGTATTCACATTTGCTTTGATACAATGAGTATTACCAATACAGCTCATAACATTACGAGCTCCAATAGTAGGATAGCCATAATCAGTAACATCCATATCAACATCACACATTTCGACTTCTACTTCTTTAATATAATCTTTAATATACTTGTTTACTTCACCAATGTATTCATATTTTATTCCGGGAATATTCAAAGTTTGTCGCATTCCAATATGAAATGTTCCGTTTCCCCAGTTTTCTGCGATGTCTTGAACTACTTGCAAATATTTAGCCGCAATCATTGATCCTGGCACCCGCATCTGTAACATGAATTCACCAGCCACTTTAGACTGTCTAAAACAATTTATTCTTAATTTTTTTATATCAATATCATGATTCATCTTCAGCTACTCCTAATCTACTAAATATTTAGCCTTTGTATAATTAAATACTGGTCCATCTAAACAAACATATGTTTCATCAATTCGGCAATGTCCACATTTCCCAACTGCACATGACATTTTTCTTTCAAAAGATACCCAAATTTTTTCATCAGGTACCCCTAAACCAGCAACCTTTTCTCCGGTAAATTTCATCATCATCGGTGGCCCGACAATAATAACTTCATAATTACCCATAAAACTATCAAAAGGAATTTTTTCAACTAAATCGGTTACAAAACCAACGTTCCATCCTTCAATTTGGTCTTTATCTAAAGTATAGAAAGTATTAAATTTTTCTTGCCATTTATTTAGTTCCTCTTTAAAAATAATTCCAGCCTCATTTTTAAACCCAACAATTAAAGTTAAACTTTTTACATATCCATCATTTTCAAAGCACTCATTTAGCATACTTCTTACTGGTGCTAATCCTGTACCACCAGTTATTACAACTAAATGTTTTCCTTTAAAGGTTTCTTCTAAAGGCCAGCCTTTACCATATGGTCCCCTAATAAAGAGAACATCACCAGGTTTCTTATTAAAAATTTCATCAGTTACTTTTCCAACCGAACGAATCGTAAAATCTAACCAGCCCTCACCCTGGGCTGAAACAGAGATTGGTGCTTCACCAATTTTAGGAATTGATAATTGGAGAAACTGTCCATGTTCCGGTTTAATATTTGTAGCAACTTTAAACGTATACTCTAAATTACTTTCTCGTTTTATCTCAAGAATTGTACTTGGAATTGGCTTGATTGGATTATTCATGGTTATCTCCTTTCACTTCAATTTCCGCCACTGCCGTAGCCATCTTCTCAACTGTTGCCGTTACTGAAATATATTCAGGGCATCTTGATGTACAGCGCCCACAACCAACACACATATGATAATCATTAAAACGTGCTTTATAATCATGAAATTTATGAAGAATCTTATATCGCATTCGATCCCCAGCCGTTGGCCTAAAGGCATGACCTCCTGCCATATCACTAAAACCATCGACCTGGCATGAAGCTGCAGTTCTTCGGCGTTCTCCAATACTAGCATTTTCATTATAAATTAAGTCTGTTGTCGTAAAACATGTACAAGTAGCACATGCTATCGTGCAAGCACCACATGAAATACAGCGTGAATTAAATGTTTGCCACATTGAATGTTGTTTTAATTTTAATAACGTTTCCTTGTCCTTGATTTCAGGAACTGTTACTTTTACTTCATTTTCCTCAATAAATGAAACTTCAAAATCATCTTTAGGGGCTTCCATAAAATATTTTTCAAATTCACTTTCTTTAACTTCTATTAATACCTCATTATCTAAATGACGAATTGCCAGACTATAATTGTCCGTTTTATTAGCTTGCATACTAACACAAAAACAAGTGTCCCAGCCACTTGTACACTCCATTAAAATTATCTTAACTTTTTCTTGAAGTCGTTGATAATAAAGATCACTGTACCCGCCATTTCCTAAATATATTTTATTTTGATGTTCCATTGCATTAACATCGCAAGGTCTCATAAAAATCAATATCTTTTTATCAGTTACTTTACTTTCACGATATTCATCTTCTGTAAAATAGAATAAAGATTGAGTAATTGGGGTAATTACTTCTTTAGCTGGAAAATCAGATTTTTGATCAAACACTACTTCTTCAATTTTACTAATTTTATCATAGCGAATAATATCAGTATCTGAATAACGCCCTTGTTTTTCAAAGCGTTTTGGTCCATAGATATCATATTCTTGTGATAGCGTCGCCAAAATATCATTTACATCTTTAAAACCTACTTTATATCCCATCGTTTTTCCTCCTAATGCCTACGCTTACATTTTGATTATAACACTTTCTATGTTATTATAATAATATTAATATCTAATGATATCTATTGGTTTTTCCAATAGCACAGGAGGTCTCAAAATGATTACACGAAAACATTTAGCCATTTTTAAAACGGTTGCTAAAACTAAATCAATGTCAAAAGCGGCCAAATTATTATACATCTCCCAGCCAACTATTTCTCAAAAAATCCAAGAAATTGAAGATGAGTATCAGGTTAAATTATTTGAACGTTATTCAAAGACACTATTTATCAGTGAAGAGGGTCAAACATTACTAGTTAAAGCCAACCAGATATTGAATCTATATGATGAAATTGAACATATCTTTACTAAAACCAAACAATTCCCATTAAAGATTGGTGCAACTTTGACAATCGGCAGTACTCTTATTTCACCTATTTTAAAGAAATTAAAAGATAAATATCAAGATATTACTTTTCAAGTTTATATTGATAATACTAATGTTATTGAAGAAAAATTATTAAATAATACTTTAGATATTGCTTTAGTTGAAGGTACGATCATCAATCAAGATTTAATTGTCGAACCCGTTATCAAAGATCGAGTTGTTTTTGTTTGTGCCCAAGATTACCCTCTAAATAACGTTAAAGTAATGAGCCTAACTGAATTGAGTTTACATCCTTTTATTGATCGTGAACAAGGTAGTGGGACAAGAAATCAACTTGATGAATGCTTAAAAAATAATAATATTTTTTTGGAGCCTGCTTGGCAATGTCATAGTTGGGAATCTGTTAAACAGGCAGTTTTAAATGGTCATGGTATCGCCTTAATGCCTATGAAAATTATTGAAAATGAAGTTATTGAAAAAAGTATCCAAGTTATTAATGTCAATAACATCAGTATTGAACGCGATTTTTCAATTTGTTATCATAAAAATAAAAGTATAAATAAAAAAATGCAAGCCTTTATTAAGACCGGCTCTATACTAAAACTGGAGGGGAAATATATCCTGCTCCAGTTTTCTTATATTT
>NZ_JAHOCB010000056.1:0-17307 GCF_019125875.1 Erysipelatoclostridium sp. MSK.23.31
AGAAAAGAGATAGCTTTCGCTATCTCTTAAGCCCCTCCACTATTGACACGGAGCCGTGGAACGTCAATAAAATATGGTGTTGTCAATGATCAGGGAAAAATCATTAATACTGATAAAATCGTAACGCCCGATTCACTAGAAAAAATGTATCAGGCAATGGGTGAGATTTATCATAATTGTAATTATGAAGTAGCGGGAATTGCATTAAGCATGCCAGGTGCCGTTAACAGTGAAGTTGGGAATATTGAAGGAGCAAGTGCTTTAGATTATATCCATGGGCCGAATATCAAAGAGGATCTACAAAAACGCTTCAACACAAAAGTTTCAATTGAAAACGACGCTAACTGTGCAGCATTAGCAGAAGTTTGGAAAGGATCTGGAAGTGATGTGGATGACTGTATGTTCATTGTTAGTGGCACTGGGATAGGTGGTGCTGTTGTTAAGGATCGAATGATTCATAAAGGAAAACATCTTCATGGCGGTGAATTTGGCTATATGGTGGCCTTAAATGATCTTGATAATGATTCCTATATTTCTTGGTCTACTGCAGGATCTACAGTTGCAACAGTAAAAGGGGTTGCTAAAGAATTGGGAGTTGATTATCAAACTTTAGATGGTAAAGTGATTTTTGATCAAGCACAAGATAACCCTATTTATCAAAAATATGTTGATCGGTACTATAGTGTCTTAGCAATGGGGATATATAATCTTCAATATGTCTATGATCCTGAAAAAATTATTATTGGTGGAGCAATTAGTGTACGACCTGATTTAATTGAACAGATTGAAAGTCGTTTAGAAAAAATATATGATAGTATTCCTGTTGCAAAAATTCATCCTAAAGTAGTTAAATGTCGTTTTGGAAATGAAGCAAATTTAATTGGAGCAGTTTATCACTTTATTCATAGCTAGTCATTAAGAATTCATATTATTGTATTAAAATATTATTAAATAAAACAAGGGGAGGTAAAAAAATGAAAAGAGAAGCACCAAAAATCAACACACAGCTAAGAAGCCATACAATTATGGTACCAGAGTGTATCCGCAATGCCAGTGGAATAGTTATTAATGGCAAAAGAATTAAATCATTATTATTCTCAACAGATGTTGCAGTAATATCCAATTGTAATGCTGATGCTGTAATCGCGGTTTATCCATTTACCCCAACCATGCAAATTACTAATTCAATTATCGATGTAGCACAACGTCCTGTTTTTGCGGGCGTTGGCGGTGGAACAACAGCAGGACCTCGAGTACGGGAGATTGCTTTGGATGCAGAATTACATGGTGCAACTGCAGTTGTTTTAAATGCACCTACAAAAACTGAATTTATTCAAGAATTATCTGATTATGTTGATATTCCAGTAGTATTATCAATCGTTTCTTTAGATGAAAATCTTGAGGAACGCATGTTACATTCTGGAGCGACAATTGTTAATGTTTCGGGTGGTAAGAATACTGTTGCAATCGTCAAAGCATTAAGAGAGATTTCTCAAGATTTTCCAATCATTGCTACCGGTGGACCTAATCTTGAAACAATTCAGGCAGTTATTGAAGCAGGTGCAAATGCCATTACATATACACCGCCTTCAAATGGTGAAATTTTTAAAGCGATGATGGAGGACTATCGACAGCGTTGCCAACATCAATGATTTGTTTTGGGTAGATTGATATCTACCTTTTTTGTTGTTCAAACTGGTATTTTATTGTACAATAGTTGCTGAGGTGTAAAAAATGAAACAATATCTAGATATGTGTAAATATGTATTAGAAAACGGAGAAAATCGCGAGGATCGAACAGGAACAGGAACACGTAGTGTTTTTGGATATCAAACTCGTTATGATTTGAGAGATGGTTTCCCGTTGATGACAACTAAAAAAATGTTTTTGCGGCCAATTGCTGAAGAATTATTGTGGTTTATTAAGGGTGATACAAATATCAAGTATTTAGTTGATCGCAATGTCAAAATATGGAATGAATGGCCATATGAAGATTTTAAGAAATCACCTGATTTTAATGGTGAAACAATTGAAGAGTTTGTAGAAAAAATTAAGACAGATGATGAATTTGCAAAAAAACATGGTGATTTAGGGCCGGTATATGGCGCTCAATGGCGTGATTTTAATTATGAAGGGGTTGATCAGTTAGCAAAATTAGTTGATAGTCTGACTAACAATCCTTTTTCAAGAAGACATATTATATGTGCATGGAATCCAGCACAAGTAGATAATATGGCGCTGCCGCCATGTCATGCATTTTTACAGTTTTATGTTAGTGCAGATAAAAAATATCTGTCTTGTCAACTATATCAACGTAGTGCGGATATTTTTTTAGGGGTACCGTTTAATATTGCTTCGTATGCTTTAATGACGGAAATGTTAGCGAGAACTTGTGGATATGAAGCAAAAGAATTTATCCATACGATTGGTGATGCTCATATTTATAAAGATCATTTTGAAGTAGTTAAACAACAAATTGCAAGAGAACCATTACCAAAATGTAAATTAGTATTAAATCCAGATGTGAAATCAATTTTTGATTATAAGATTGAAGATATTAAGATAGAAGATTACCAAAGTCATGGTAAATTAGTTGGAAAGGTAAGTGTATAATGATAAATATAATTGTTGCAACAGATGAGGATCTGTTAATTGGAAAGAAGGATTCACGAAATGGAATGCCTTGGAATGTTCCGGAAGATTTACAACATTTTAAGGCAACGACTTTAAATAAAACAATTTTGATGGGATTGACTACATATCAGGCAATCGGACGTCCTTTGCCTAATCGTAAAACTATTGTTGTTAGTTTTGAACCGTTTGAAGATGAACGAGTAGAAGTGAGAAGCTCATTAGAAGAAGTAATAGAAGAATACCGTAGTAGTGGTGAAGATTTATTTATTTCGGGTGGAGCTTCAATTTATAAACAGTGTTTACCAATTGCAGACCAGTTGTTAATCTCAAGGATTCCTGGAAAACATGAAGGTGAAACATATTTTCCTAATTTTGATGAATACGGTTACAAATTGGTTGCTCAAAAACCATTTGAGACATTTACATTAGAAACATATAAGCGAGGATAATTAAATGAAGAGAATTGCATTGATTGTTATTCGTGTTATTTGGCGGTTACCATATTGGTGGGGATATAAAGTCAATAAGTATAAACATATTGATAAATATTCTGCTGATGAACGCTATGGGTTTATACATCAAGTTGTAGCAATTGTAACACGCAAAGCAAGGGTAGAGCTAGAGTGTTATGGGGTAGAAAATTTACCCAAGAAATCTGGTTATTTTGTTGCCCCTAATCATCAAGGATTGTTTGACCCGCTAGCAATTTTTCAAACCCATAGTCGTCCAATTCGAGCAATCGTAAAAAAAGAATTGGCATCAGTCATTTTAGTAAAGGATGTTATTAAGATGCTGGAATTTATTCCGATGGATCGCAGTAATGTTCGAGAAAGTGCAAAAATCATTAAATATGTTGCTAATGAAGTAGCGGCGGGAAAAAACTTTTTTGTTTTTCCAGAAGGGACAAGAAGTAGAGACGGCAATAATATTTTAGAATTTAAAGGGGGAACTTTTAAAATTGCGACTAAAGCAAAAGCACCAATTGTGCCGGTAGCTTTGATTGATTGTTATAAAGTATTTGATAATAATACGATAAAAAAAACAACAGCTCAAATTCATTATTTAAAACCAATTTATTATGAAGAATATAAAGATCTTCATACTAACGATATTGCCAAATTAGTTCATGATCGGATTGAAAAATGTATTAAAGAAAATGACAAAGGATAGAAATAT
The DNA here is from genome assembly GCF_019125875.1 of Erysipelatoclostridium sp. MSK.23.31. Taxonomy (NCBI): domain Bacteria; kingdom Bacillati; phylum Bacillota; class Erysipelotrichia; order Erysipelotrichales; family Coprobacillaceae; genus Thomasclavelia; species Erysipelatoclostridium sp. MSK.23.31. The sequence continues at coordinate 3,811 of NZ_JAHOCB010000056.1, forward strand.
CCTTTGTTTTATGTTATAATCTATTTAGAAAATATTCTAAATAGATTGGAGTGATGATTGTGGGGTTTGCAGAAACATTTAAGGCACTTTCAGATCCGGTTCGTCGTGAAATATTGGTGTTACTTAAAGATGGTAAACTCTCAGCAGGAGAAATTGCAGGATGTTTTGAAATGACTCAAGCAACAGTATCTTATCATTTATCAAAATTAAAACAAGCAGATTTGATTTTTGAAAATAAATACAAAAATTATATTTATTATGAAATTAATACTTCTGTTTTTGAAGAAGTAATGTTATGGCTTAGCCAATTTGGAGGATTTAAAGATGAAACTTAAAACGGCATTAATTACATGCGGAGTATGTTTGCTGCCGATTCTATTTGGACTAATTATTTATGATTGCTTACCAGCACAAATGCCAATTCATTGGAATATAGCAGGTGAAATAGATAATTATGCTAGTAAAGAGATTTTTGTTTTTCTATTACCGATATTGATGAGTGGAATTCAACTATTGTGCTTGTTTATGATGCAAATGGATCCTAAATACAAGAATTATTCATCTAAGATGTTAAAAATTGTTGTTTGGATAATTCCAACGATAACAATTGTTTTAGAAGCAATAACATATGCAATCGTATTTGGATATGAAATCTCAATTAATATAGTTGTTCCAATATTTTTAGGAATATTATTTGTTATTTTAGGGAATTATTTACCTAAATGTCGTCAAAATTTTACTATGGGCTACCGATTACCATGGACTTTGAATGACGAGGATAATTGGAATAAAACAAATCGTTTAGCTGGGTATGTAATGGTCCTTGGGGGTATTTTAATTATTATTATGAGTTTCTTTGATCTGGCTTTTTGGGCAGTAATTTTGTTTGTTGGAGCGATTTTAATAATCCCTTCAGTGTATTCATTTTTACTCTATCGAAAAAAATAATAAAATAGATGATTCGATACATTTTTATTTAAAGAATTAAATAGAAATGTATCTTTTTAGATGCTTTGTTTTTTTATTTGAAGTACAATAAGAGTAGGAGATGATAATATGGGAAAATTGGAGGATTTACCAAATATTGGTAAGGTAGTAGCACAACAGCTGATACAAGTAGGAATTGATGATCCGATAAAACTGAAAGAAGTTGGAGCAAAAGAGGCATGGTTAAAAATACAGCAAATCGATGAATCTGCATGTATTCATCGCTTATATGCACTAGAGGGGGCAGTTGAGGGAATTAAAAAAACGCAATTAGATTATGAAACGAAAGCAGAATTAAAGCAATTTTATAATGAGCATAAGTTATGAAAATATTAGTTAATGGTATTGAGTTATTTTATGAAATATCGGGTCAGGGACGGCCGCTTATTTTAGTTCATGGTAACGGTGAGGATCATCATATTTTTGATGCATTAGTGGCCAAATTGAAAAATCACTATACTTGTTATTGTGTTGACAGTCGTGGGCATGGTTTAAGTTCTAGTGTAGCTGTATATAGTTATCAATCAATGGCTGAGGACATAATTGAGTTTATTAAAAGCTTAAAATTATCGGAGGTTGCCTATTATGGTTTTAGTGATGGGGGAATCGTCGGATTATTAGTAGCGAGCCAAAGTAAACTGATAAAATATTTAATGATTAGCGGTGCTAATGCTGACCCTGATGGCTTAAAAAATTGGGCTTATTATTTGATGAAAATACAGTATTATTTAAAAAAAGATGTAAAGATTAAAATGATGCTGGAACAACCACATATTAATGAATATCAATTGGCTAAGATAACTGCAAAGACGCTAATTTTGGTAGGAAGTGATGATATGATCAAAGAATCTCATACGTTATATCTCGCTCACAATATAAGTGGAAGTCAACTAATGATCTTGCCTAATGAAAATCATAGTAGTTATATTATTAATAGTGCAAAACTTGCGCCAATTATTTTGGCATTTTTAAAAGTCGCTTAATGAGGTGAATACAATTTTTTGGACGCTAAGTTAGTTATATTATTAATAAGGATTGATTCTTGTTAAGTAGACAAATGAAATAAATAAAAAGTGTGAGATGTTTTACTGATTTGGTGAAATGTCTTTTTTATATCAGTATATAATTATTGTGTAAAATTCTTAAATTATCGAAATACTCTTGAATATGTATATCTTCTTTTATAGGATACTGAGTTGGTTCCTTGACTGTATCTAAAGCTATAAAGCGTACTTCTGGTGGTGTTATATTTTTGAATCGTTCTTGTAACTTTTGTTATTGTAGAAATTTATATAGGAATTAATGGATTCTTTTAATCCTTCATAAACATGAAATTTCTTTAAATCATGCACATTGTGCTTTCCTAGCTTATACCCTTTTGATAATGAAATAAGTAATATTCCTTGTATTTGTTTAATATAGATACCAATTTTTTTGCTCTGTTGTTGGCTTTGCTATAATAAAAACCCCAAAAGTTGGTTATATCCAGCTTTCGGGGTTTGCTTCACAATGTGACTTTTTTAAATAGGTATTTAATTCTTCAATATTTGGTAAGCCTTCGTTATCTCCAAGTGTTTGAACTTGAATCGCGCCAATTGCATTCGCACGAATCAACATATCTTTACTACATAATGCTTCCAAATGACCTGAAATAATTCCTGCTGCAAAGCCATCTCCAGCACCAACTGTATCAATCACTTTTTTTACATTAAATCCAGGAACTGTTAAAGTTTCATTTTTACTGCTGTAATAAGCACCTTGGGAACCAAGCTTTATTACGAGTTCATCACAGCCTAGCTGGTGATAATATACAGCGATTTTTTCAGGATCATCACTGCCCATGAGAATTTTTCCTTCGTTATTGCCTGGTAAGAACATATTACAATATTTGGCCATTTCATTAGTGGTATCGATCATTGTTGTTTGATTAGGCCAAAGAGATGGTCTTAAGTTCGGATCAAATGAAATATAAAGACCGGCTTCACGAGCTTTTTTTACAAGCCTTAAACTAGTTTCTCGAGTTTTAGAAGACAGTGCTAGGGGGATACCTGTAATATGTAATTGGTCAAAGTCATTTAAATTGATTTGATCAATTAGATTAGTGTCAATATTCGAAAAAGCAGAACCTTGACGATAATAGTAAATATCAGGATCACCCTCAATAACTTGATTTTTCATCATCATTCCAGTTGGAAAAAGACTATTATAGTAAACTAATCTTGTATCAATTCCTTCTTGATAAAGCTTTTTTTTAATGTAATGACCCCATGGATCATCACCTAAAACAGTTAAATACGTAGCTTGATGCCCTAGTCTTGTTAATCCGATAGCAACATTAACCTCGGCTCCAGCTAGTGTCTTTTTAAACATCTCGGCTTCATCTAATGAATCATACGATGTTGTTGTAAGCAGAGCCATTGGCTCTCCAAATAGTAATATTTTTTTCATTTTATCCCTCCAGACATAAATGACATTTACAACCGCTTATTAGTTCATTAAAATAGATAAATTCGATTTTATTTTTATGGTTGTAACGAGCAGTTTGCATATCAAAAGTATAACCTTGTTTTTCTAGAAAGAATATTGCCCGTTCAATACTCTTGGTTGACAAACATAGGTGGTGGAGGGAACCACTAGGCGTATCAAACATAAATTCTATTTCATCTACCATTCTTGAAATAGAAAGATTTTTTTGATGAGGACTATTGATTAGAGCCGCTAATTGAGCACCTCGATCACCAGCTCCGATTCCAACATGATGAAATTTAATATCTAGCATGGTTTTAACTGCTTGTTTAGTAATAGCAGTAATTTCATCCCATTTATGTTCTTTAATTAATTCATCGCTGACCATCCAAGTCCCGCCACAAGCAATAATTTTATCAAATGCTAAATATTCAGTTAAATTACTAGTGTTTATTCCGCCGGTTGGCATGAATTTTAAGTTGCAATATGGCGCTGACATTGCCTTGATTGCGGGAAGCCCACCATTTGCTTGAGCTGGAAAGAATTTTACTACATCTAGGCCTAATTCAATCGCCTGCTCCATATCACTTGGGTTGGCACAACCAGGTAAAATAGGAATATCTTTATCAAGACAATATTGAACGGTCTTGGGATTAAGACCGGGTGAAACAATAAATTCACTACCAGCTTCAATTGCTGAATTTACTTGTGCTGGATTTAAAACTGTACCAGCACCAATAATCATTTGTGGACAAGCTTTCTTCATAGCTATAATTGCTTCTTTGGCACATGCAGTTCGGAAAGTTACCTCAGCAACTGGTAGACCGCCTTCGCATAAAGCTTTGGCAAGATATGGAGCATCTTCTAAACACTCTATTTTAATTACTGGAACTATACCATATAATGATATATCGTTGATTATTTTATTCATGTTATTATCCTTTCATTTTTCCGCCATTCATTGGTGAAGTAGCAAGTTTTGTGTAGATTGATAAAATTCCATTTTTATATTTTGGTTCTTTTGGCTTCCATTTAGCATGGCGCTCCTTTAATATTTTTGTAATTTCTTGTGAGGTACGTTGTTTTCCTTCAATTCCAATAATTTCTAATCGACGTTGAGGAACATCAATTTTGATCAAGTCATTTTCCTCGATTAAAGCAATTGGTCCTCCCTCACTAGCTTCTGGTGAGACATGACCAATAACTGGTCCTTTGCTAGCTCCAGAAAAACGTCCATCAGTAATTAGTGCAATACTCTTGGCTAGTTCCTGATCAGAACTAATGGCTTCACCAGTATAGAACATTTCAGGCATTCCACTACCTTTAGGTCCTTCGTAACGAATAAATACTGCATCACCGGGTTTGATTTGTTTTTTGATGATCGCGTCAATGGCTGCCTCTTCGCTATCAAATGGGCGGGCCCTAAGAACAGCTTGCATCATTTCTTGAGGACATGCTGAATGTTTGATTACTGCTCCATCTGGTGCTAAATTCCCTTTTAAAATGGCAATTGTTCCATCTTTTCCAATGGGATCATCATATGGTCTAATAATATCAGTGCTTTTTAGATTGATCTTATCCAAAAATGTTTGGCAATTTTCATAGTAACCATTATTTTTTAATTCTTCCAAATTTTCACCTAAAGTTTTACCAGTAACTGTCATTACATCTAAATTAAGATTCTCTTTAATTGCTTCCATGACCGCTGGAACACCACCCGCATAGTAAAAATATTCAGCCGGGTATTTTCCTGCAGGACGAATATCAAGAAGATAATGTGCATTTTGATGCATCTGATCAAATAAATCAGCATTTAGATCAATTCCAAACTCACTTGCAATAGCTGGTAAGTGTAACAGTGAATTAGTACTTCCAGAAATTGCTGCATGAACCATAATTGCATTTTCAAATGATTTCATGGTGACAATATCGCGAGCTGTTAAATCCATTTTGGCTAATTTAATTATTTGTTTTCCTGCTTTATAGGCCTGCTCTTTTAAATCTTTACAAGTAGCTGGCATTAATGCTGTACCAGGTAACATCAATCCTAATGCTTCGGTCATAATCTGCATTGTTGAAGCAGTCCCCATGAAACTACAAGCTCCACAGCTTGGACAGGCATGATGCTGATAATACTCAAATTGCTCTTTGGAGATTTCACCACGTAAATACATGGCACTATATTTTCCGATTTGTTCTAAGGTTAGCATATCTGGACCAGCTTCCATTACACCTCCAGTTACAAAGATACAAGGATTGTTAATTCTTCCGGCTCCCATTAAGTGAGCGGGCATACCTTTATCACAACTTGCAACAAAAACACTGCCATCAAAGGGAGTTGCATTATTGTGAATTTCAATCATACCAGCAATCATATCTCTAGATGCTAGAGAATAATTGATACCGTCATGCCCTTGTGCCTCACCATCACAAATATCGGTAGTGAAAAATTTTGAGGCTTTAGCACCATGATCATTGATCCCTTTTTCAACCTCATAGACTAGATCTAAAAGACCAACACTTCCGGGGTGGGAGTCACCGTAAGTACTTTCAATCATAATTTGAGGTTTGCTTAGATCGGCAACACTCCATCCAGTACCAATCCTTAGTGGATCAATTTCAGGTGCAATTTTACGTAATTCTTGTGATTTCATTTTATCCTCCTATGACGTATGACGTCTTAAATATAATTTAATTCTAAAAGGCTTGATGATGTTTGTCAATAGCGTTAATTAAAATTGACAAAAATAATAAAATGTGTAAGAATTTATAGGCGAGGCGAGAAAATGAAAAAATTAGGAAGTAAAAAAACGCTGCCAGAGTTGGCAGTAGAGCAAATTATTGGCTATATAAACGAAAATGGTCTTCAACCAGGTGATCAATTACCTAATGAAGTTGACTTAATGAATAAACTTAAAGTTGGACGTGGAACGATCCGTGAAGCGATTAAAAGTCTAAATTCAAAAGGAGTCGTAATAATTAAACGTGGGATTGGAACTTTTGTGGCTGATCAGCCAGGAATCAGTGATGATCCACTGGGGTTTACTTTTGAAACTGATAAAACTAAAGTTTTAATGGATGCTTTGGAGGTCCGATTGTTGATAGAACCGCAAATGATTATTAAAACAATTGATAATATTAGTGCAAAACAACTTAAGGAATTATCAGACTTAGCTGATGAAATTGAAAGCTTAATTAACAAAAATAAAGATTATACTGTACAAGATATTGAATTTCATACTTTATTAGCTCGGGTTAGCGGTAATCGGGTTATTGGAAAATTAATTCCAATTATTGCTGGAGCGATTGAACAAGCTATCGATGTAACTGATAAATCCCTTGTCCAAGAAACAATTATTACACATCGTTTGATTGTTGAAGCTGTTGCTAATAAAGATAAAGAAGGAGCTAGTAAAGCGATGGCTAGACATATCCAAGATAATATTGATATATTAAAGACAATTTAAAAAAAGCTTAGTAAAGATGAGATATCGCCTAAAGTTAGATTCGATAACTAACGATCGGAGATTGATTGAATAAACTAAGCATTTTTATTTATAAGGAAATTACTTACAAATAGATAACTAATCAATGCTGCAAGGAATTTGAATGGGGCATAATAAAGAATAGGGATAACCAAGGGGAAAATATTTAGTAGTACATCGATAATTTACTAATTTATGATAGAAAAAATAACCTAAAGTAATAAAGAAAGAGGCACAGCCAGGCGGCATAAACCGTTGTTAATAAGGATATATAGATTAAAATTAAGTGGTTTGAATAATTTGCTATGAATAACAATTACTTTAATTGCTATGGGTCGGCGGATTAAATTAATACTTTTATTTTCTATGGAACTGATTCTCCTTTTATCTATTGTAGGCACAAAAAAGAAAGCAATTACTATTTGCTTTCTATAAGACGATTAATTCTTTTCTGTTTTTCACTGGTTAAAAGGGCCTCAGGATCATTAAGGTATTGGATTAAAAGGTCAGCATTTTTTATTAATTCGCTATATTTATCATCAATTCTTTCTTTATTTGAATGATTTTTTATTGCTGTTACAATAGTATCTATTTCATTTGCTGAAAAGAGTTCATCTTTTTTTAATAGTTCTGAGGCAATTAAACTACTACGATTAGCGTGATCAAAGCTAGAATTCAATTTATATGTAGCAAGATCATGTAAAATGCCGATTGTTGCAGCAATTTCTATATTTAGGTTATTTTGGATTGCTAGATATTTCATCATTGCAGCAACGCTAAATAGGTGTTCTAAACCATGTTTACGCTTATTACCAAAGCAATTAGTGTTTAAAATTTGATAAACTTCGTCCTTGATTATCTCATATCTTCTCATCGTCTTAACCCCTTTGGAAAAAGATTTTTTACTTGATTGTTACTTTCTTTGTAAAATGCTAATGGATAACCATCGACAAGAATCAAACCATAACCTTTTTGGTTATTACCGATTAGAGTTTCTCCGTGAAGATATTTGGAAATATTTAAATCATCAGCTTTAAAGTTATAATAGCGTTTAACATCTTCTTTTTTTAAAGAAAGAGCCAGAGAATGACTTGGTTCAAAACGCCCTTTTTTACATTCTCCTAAATATAAACCATTACGTAAGACTTTTGTCCCCTTTAGATCTGGGAATTGCGGTAAAATTGCATAAATATGGTTATTAGAATTATATAAATATTGGGGGACTGGAAGGTTTAAGTTATTGTGATAAAATTTAGTAACAAGATTTAATTGATCTTTAGTAACATTCGGTTTTAAGAAATTTATTTTTTTTGTTGAACCATTAGTATGTTTTTTCAAAAGAGCAATAAATTGCCCCTCACCTTTATTAAGATGAGGATACATTCGGACAACTTTATCATTCTGATAACCAGAAGCCATTCCTGGCTGTTTTTTTATTTCTAATAACTCCATTTGTAAATCATTGGTCATATATTTAACTTGATCTTCATTTTCTTCAAGCGAATAGGTACAAGTGGAGTAAATTAGAATACCTTCATCTTTAAGCATTTGATAAGCGCTGTTAATTAAATTTCTTTGAATATAAGCACACTCATTTACTTTTTCAATTGACCAGGTCTCTACTGCTTGATCAAGTTTACGAAACATTCCTTCGCCTGAGCAAGGAGCATCAAGGATGATCTTATCAAAAAAATTATTAAAATACTTTTCTAGTTTAACTGGGTCGCTATTAGTTACAATTGTATTTTGAAGACCAAAACGTTCAACATTTTCAGATAAAATACCAGCTCTAAGTTTATTGATGTCATTAGCAATCATTAAACCAGCACTACTTAACTTACTAGCTGTAAAGCATGTCTTTCCACCAGGCGCGGCACACATATCTAATACATAATCGTCATGATCAAAGTCAAGGCAGTTAGCTACTGCCATAGCACTTGGTTCTTGAATGTAATATAAACCACAGTTAAAATAAGGATGTTTTCCTAACTGATAATTTTCATAATCATAAAAATAAGCATCATTGATGTAGGGATGTTTGGTTAAAAATGCTGAATTTAAATGTTCAATACTTCCATGCTTTAGGGGATTTAAATAAAAACTTTTAATAGGTTTTTGATTTAATGCGGATTCAAATGCAGGATAGTCATTCTGTAAAAGCTTTTGCATTCGTTGTTCAAATAGTTTGTTCATAGTTCACCTCTTTTTTATTATACAAGAATTATAAATAAAAAGACAAGCATCGCTTGTCTTTAATTATTTTTCATTAATAATATGACTTAATTCAGCCAGTCGATTTGCTAAACGGCTTAATTCTTGAATTGGGGCTTCAAGATATAAATCAACATCAATTTTCTTTATTGCTTCTTCGTGTTTAGCGTTTTCTTGTAAACCGACTAATGTTTCTGTTGTAGCGTCTAATGAAGTAGTAATTTCATTTAATTCGCTAATAATGTTTTCATATTCCATAATATTACTTCCTTTGTCCATAATTTTGTTCATCCCTATATTTTATACTAAAAATACGTTATTTTTATTCATTCGTCAATAGATATTCTAAAATTACTAAAACAAGTGAAGAATAAGTTTGATTAAAATTTTTTTCTATGACGTAAAAAGTGTTGATATAGAGACAGTTTTTTTACTTGAATTTAATAAAAATATTTTTTTGTTAAATTCATTTAAATTTAGTATTGCTTTTATTAAAAGAATTCTTTATAATTAATTCTGTTAGTTGCCGTTGTAGGCACATGGTTATATGTGAAATGACAATTTTGCCAGAATGTCATATTTATATATAGCATAAATTTATTTTGCCCGAGTGATGAAATTGGTAGACATGAACGACTCAAAATCGTTTGGTTTATACCATGTCGGTTCGAGTCCGACCTCGGGTACCATTGAAATAATAGCCGATACTGCTGTATTGGCTTTTTTTTATAAATATGTATATAAGTGCACTATGTTTTATACAATAACACTAGTCATCTAATTAATTGGCCAATTGAATTGGATAACTTCTACATCTTTATTATTACATCATATGACAGTGATTTTTGTCGTTTTTTGGTTTAATAGGTTATTTTTTAAAGTTGTTTGGAAATGTGATTTAAATATGATACTATTAGGCTGACAGTGAAAGAGGGATAAATAATTATGAAAGTATTAAATGTTGGATCGTTAAATATTGACCATACATATCAGTTAGAACGAATTGTTGCCCCAGGAGAGACAATTACATCTAAACAAATGAGCGTATATGCTGGTGGAAAAGGTTTGAATCAGTCAATTGCTATAGCTCGAGCAGGGATAGAGGTATATCATGCTGGTAAAATCGGGATTGATGGACAGTTTTTGATTGAACTTTGCAATGATAGTGGAGTGAATTCTACTTTTATTGAAACTGGCGTGATACCTACCGGTAATGCTATTATTCAAGTAACTTCGCAAGGACAAAATAGTATTATTTTGTATCCTGGAGCTAATCGAAGTTTAGATAAAGCTTGGATTGACAAAGTTCTGACTGAATTTAGTAAAGGGGATATATTATTACTGCAAAATGAAGTCAATTTAATCGATTATTTAATTATTGAAGGTAAAAAGAAAGGGATGAATATTTTTTTAAATCCTTCACCATACGATGAGTATATTGATAAATGTGATTTATCATTAGTCAATACTTTTTTAATGAATGAAGTTGAAGGTGCCCAAATTACTGGATGTTATGACCCCGAGTGTATTTTAACAAGAATGAAAAATCTTTATCCACAGGCTAAAGTTGTTTTAACTCTGGGACAAGATGGAGTATATTTTCAAGATAAGGAGCAGCGCGTGTATCAACCCGCACGAACGGTCAAAGCGGTAGATACAACTGGAGCTGGAGATACTTTTACAGGATATTATATAGCTGCTGTAATTGAAGGTAAAAGTGCAATTGAAGCATTGACTTTTGCTACTAATGCCGCTGCGTTAGCAGTCATGAAAGCTGGCGCTGCAAATGCAATTCCAAAACGTCACGATGTTGAAAAATACTAGGATGATTTGATGGATAGGTAATGAAGAAAGTAGTGAAATAAGATGAATAATAGTAGAACCAGAGAAGAATTATTTTTATTTAGGGATTTGGCAAAAACAAATATGACTGAATTCGAACAATTGATTTCTATTTCAATTGGAGCAGTTGGAAAAATTGTTTATGATCCACAGTTTACAGTAATATATTGTAGTGAGGGAATTTCTAAATTGATTGGAGTTGATTTTATTGGCAGTGGTGAAAGATATTTTTCGAGCAGTCAGTTTATTCATGACGATGATCGTGAATATGTATATCAAGAAATCGGCAAGTATGTTAATTCTAAAGAGCAATTTAGTTTGAAATATCGTTTAAAATGTTCAAAGGGTAAAGAAGCTTGGGTGCAAGCTAAAGGAATTTTTTTAGATGAATTATATGAGGATAAAGACCCTATAATGTATATGGTTTATACTGATATTACGCCATTAGTAGAAGCTAATGAGCGCCTAGAACAAGAAATTCAACGGTATCAGATTTTTACTGAGTTTGTTCAAGAATGCTTTTTTGATTATGAAATTGGATATGATAGTTTGATGTTTTATGGAAGTGATGTTAATGATAAAAATGATCAAGAAAACTGGTATAATATTTGGAGAATAAACAAACGATTAATTTTAGAACATTTTTACCAAAATAATCATCATCTTGATAATGATCTAGAAGTTGATTTAATCGATAAAAGTAAATGCTGGTGTCATTTTCGTGCGAAAGGAATTTATAATACTTATCACGATTTAGTTAGAATCGTTGGAACAATGAAAAATATCCAGTCGGAAAAAGAGCGGGAATCAAGACGCAAAGAGTATGAAGAAAAATTAAAAAATAAGGCACATTATGATCATATGACAGGTTTGCTAAATCGTTTTGCATGTGAAACAATTGTTAATCAAGTGTTAGATGAAGGATTGGAAAATGTAACAGGAGTAGTAATTGATGTTGATAACTTTAAAGAAATAAATGATCTACATGGTCATTATATTGGTGATCAAGTTTTGATTAAAATAGGTGAATTATTTCAAAAATATTGTCGCAGTGATGATATTGCTGCGCGTCTTGGGGGTGATGAATTTTTCTTGATGTTTCTTGGGCTTATGCAGCAAGATACGATTCGAGCAAGATTACAAACAATGCATCAAGAGATTCATAATATTGCTCGAGAGCTAAAACTAAAAGTACCAGTATCTGTTAGTATGGGAGTTACTAAAATATATTCAACGGATAAAACCTTTGATGATATTTATGTCCGAGCTGACGAAACAATGTATCAAGCAAAATTATCAGGCAAAAATACATTGATTTGTTTTAATGAGGAATAATAAAACCTTAACAGATAAATAAAATTATCGTTAAGGTTTTTTTCGAAACATCTTTTGTTGCTTGGCTAGATCAGACTGGCTAACTAATTTCTTTATTTCTTGAACAAATTCTTGCTGCTGAATCGGTGTGAGACGATGATAAATATTGATTAATTCATAATTATGAATATATATTTGAGATTTTTCAGCTTCATAACATTCGTCACCGATTGCGCTTAAATAGCCAGATTGACTTAATAGATCAACTAAACTCATTTCAAAAGCGTGAGCTATTTTAACAAGTGATGGTAAAGAAATATTATAAGAAACGCCACGATTTCCTAATTCGATATTACTAATGGAGGATGCTGATAAACCGGTTATTTTTTCTAATTTGGATTGCGACCAGCCTTTTGAAAGGCGAGTACTTTTTATATATTTACCAATTAATGCTATATCAATATTTTCCATAATACGCCTCCTTTTAACAAGATTATAACGTACTTAAACTATTGTGACCGCCAGAATTATGTAGACTTATATGGACTATAAAATAGAAATAAAAAAACTTTTTATTAAAAAAGATTGACATTATTCATTCTATTGTATACAATGTTTTCAACAACATCTGATATAAATACTGTGAAAAGAAATAGTAGGTATTCAAAATAGTTTAGAGAGCTCTTGGCTGGTGTAAAAGAGTCTATTAGAGAATATTGAATTCATCTTGGAGTAGAGGACTGAATCGTTAGTAGTAGGTCTCTCCGGCAACACCCGTTAACGTGTAAGAGTATGAACTATTTGATTAGCGTACTCGATGAGGTTAGTGTAGCAATACATTAATAAATTAAGGTGGTATCACGAAGCATAAGCTCTCGTCCTTTTATAGGAAGAGAGTTTTTTATTTATATACAGAGTTGAAATAAAACAAAAGGGGATAGAAAAATGATTATTGTAATGAAAATGACAGCGACAGAAAAAGATGTCGAAAAAGTATCAAAAATGGTTACTGACAAGGGGTTAAATGTTAGTGTTGTAAATGGAACTGGTCAATCAGTTATCGGAATTATTGGGGATACAACTCAAATTGATCCTAAAGCAATTGAAGTAGATGAAGCAGTTGATCATGTAATGCGTGTATCTGAGCCATATAAACTTGCTAACCGGGCTTTTCATCCTGATGATACGATCG
>NZ_JAHOCB010000057.1:0-16143 GCF_019125875.1 Erysipelatoclostridium sp. MSK.23.31
AACAACAACAATTTATGATATAATTCGGTTCGTAGAATATAGTGTTCTGCGAAAATGGAAGGGTTGGAGGTAACGATGTATTGGTACATAGCCAGATGCAAAACTGGTAGAACTAAAAAACTTGTTAGTACTTTAAACAAACAAGTGAACATGAATGCCTTTATACCGAAAAGTGAAAGATGTTTTGGTAGAGGGGAAACAGCTGAGTTTATAGTTAAGGAAATATATCCTGACTATGTATTTATCAAGAGTGATCTTGATCAAGAAGCTTTTGATGAACAATTTAAAGAGTATTTTAAAACGATTAATGGATTAGTGGATTTACTTGAGTATAAAGATACATATCCATTAACTAGTGAAGAGCAGTCTTTACTAGAAAAGTTATTAGATAATACTGATACGATCAAACATACAAAAGGAGTTATAGTGGATCGAAGATTCGTTCCCACTGATGGTCCTTTAGTAGGTTTAGAAGATATGATCAAAAAAGTTGATAAATATAGAAGATATGCAACATTAGATACTGAAATTCTTACTGGTAAACTACTTGTTGCAATAGATTTTTAAGATGAACTGGTATGTCTTATATGTATTCAGTAATAAAACTAATAAAATACTTACTAATTTAAATCAAAGAAAAGAACTTACTGCCTTTATTCCTAAAACTGAAGTATTTCATAGGCAAGCAAAGAAAAAGACTACTAAGGATATGTTTGATAACTATATCTTTGTAAAGTCAGATTTAAAACAAAGTGATTTTAATGATCTTTTATTATCTATGAAAGACAAAAATGATGGACTGATTAAGCAATTAGAAAATGCTGAAGTATCTGCTTTAAGAGAAAAAGAAATAGAGTTCTTTAATAATGTATTAGATAAGGATAATGTCGCTAGAGTATCTGTTGGTTACCAAGAAGATGGTAAGACGATTATAACAGAAGGTCCCCTACTGCATTATCAAGATCATATTGTCAGAGTCATGAAACATCATTGTACAGCACAACTAGATTTACCTTTCTTTGATAGAAAGATCATTCTAGGAGTTGAACTTAAAAGCAAGGATTAAGTGTTACTCAGGTTAACTTGATAACACCTTAGTTCTGAACATAAAGTCTAGATTATTTGGGGTAAGGGGGAACTGTATCCTCTAGCCCGTAAATATGGCTTAAACAGGCGATGAACCTGTTTTTTTTATGTTCAAAAAAAGGAGGAGTAAAGCATGACTAAAATATTAGAAAAAATAAAATCTGAAGTAATCTGTGTTATTCATGATAAACAATACCAATACGCAAATGGTAAAGATGCTTATCAACAATTACCTACCAACTACTTTATTACATCTATTAAAGCTCTTAATAATCAAATTATCATTAACTTTAAATCAAATGAAATCGATGAAGATTGGCAAGAAGACTATAAGAAACAATTCGGTGGAGAGCCAAGTTTTTTTTGAGGGAGAGTGAAGAAGTGAATTTATTAATAGTAGGAGCAGGCGGACATGGAAGATGCTGTCTAGATATTGCTAGAGATATGAATATCTTTGATAAGATTTCTTTTCTTGATGATAACTGTATTAATGAAACAATCAATGATTGTGAAGTAATCGGTAGTATTGATGAAATGAGTTCTTATTATCCTGAATATACACATATTCATATTGCAATAGGAAACAACAAAACAAGAAGTAAACTGCTTTTACAAGCCAAAGAAATTGGCTATTCGTTGCCTATACTACAACACTCTTCAAGTGTTGTATCAAAGTATGCATCTATTGGTGAAGGGAGTGTTCTATTCCCCTACTCTGTAATAGAAGCAAATACATTGATAGGTCAAGGATGCATTATAGCATCTCATGTAGTAATCAATCATGATGTTCATATTGATGAAAATGTTCTTGTGAATACCGGAACAATTATCCGGCCAAACACAAAAATTAATAAACATGTAAGTATAGGTAGTCATTGTTTAATTACGATGAATAAAGAAATTGAACAAGAAACAATTCTTAAAGATGGAACGCAAATTTAACCATCTTTTTAATTTGAAATAAAATTGGGAGGGAAAATATGTTAACAGATAACCAAAAGAAGTATCTTCCACTTAAAAGAACAATTGATGTTGTTTTAAGTGGTGGTGCTATTGTAGTGCTAAGTCCGGTACTTGGTTTATTAGCATTAGCTATTAAACTAGATTCACCTGGACCTGTACTATTCAAACAAAAACGTGTGGGAAAAGATAAAGAATTATTTGAAATCTATAAATTTAGAACTATGAGAACAGATACACCTAGTGATATGCCTACTCATATGTTAAAAGATCCAGATCAATTTATTACTAAAACAGGTAAATTTCTAAGAAAGACTTCTTTAGATGAATTACCACAAATCTTTAATATCTTTACAGGGAAGATGTCCGTTATCGGACCTCGTCCTGCATTATGGAATCAAGATGATCTTATAGCAGAGAGAGATAAATATCATGCTAATGACGTAACACCAGGATTAACTGGTTGGGCACAAATTAATGGTAGAGATGAATTAGAGATAGATGTTAAAGCTAAGTTCGATGGTGATTATGTCAATGATATGTCACTGAAAATGGATATCAAATGTTTCTTAGCAACAATAGGATCAGTATTATTACATGATGGTGTAGTAGAAGGTGGAACTGGAGAGCTAAAAGAAACAGTTGATACACAAATAGTAGATCCTGAAAAGATAGATAAAGAAGCTAAGATTGGTGCTGCAGTGGTAGGTACTGCTGGAGCAGTTGGACTTACTGGTTTAGGTCTTGTTTTTAAACATATTAAGAATAAAGATAAACATAAAGATAAGAAATCTCATAAGGGACTTCTTTTTAGTTTGGCTGCTTTAACATATGCAGGTTATACAGCATATACAAATATAAAAAGAAAAGTACAGTTGCAAGATAACTTTATTAATGAAGAAGAACTTAAACCAACAAAAAAGGATAATCATCTTCCATTAAAGAAAATATTAATAACTGGTGCTAATAGTTATATTGGTGAATCAGTAGAGAAATGGTTAAACAATTCAAATAATGAGTACGAAGTAGATACACTTGATATGTTGGATCCTAATTGGAAAGAATATGACTTTTCTAAATACGATACAGTATTTCATGTTGCAGGGATAGCTCATGCAGATGTGGGCAATGTATCTGAAGAAGTAAAACAAAAATATTACAAAGTAAATACTGAATTAACTTTAGAAGTTGCGAATATTGCAAAAGAAGCTAAAGTAAAACAATTTATCTTTATGTCTTCAATGATTGTCTATAGTGGTTGTGAGACAACTCATATCACTAAAGATACTCAACCTAAAGCAGAAAACTTCTATGGTGATAGTAAATTACAAGCTGATTTAAAATTACAAGAAATGAATGATGAATCATTCAAAGTTGTAGTCGTAAGACCACCAATGATTTATGGAAAAGGATCTAAAGGTAATTATCCACAATTAGCAAAACTAGCAACTAAGTTGCCAGTATTTCCAATTGTAGATAATAAAAGATCAATGCTCCATATTGATAACTTATGTGAATTCATCAAGTTGATGATTGATAATGAAGAAGCAGGTGTATTCTTTCCTCAAAATGATGAATATACAAATACTTCGGATATGGTACAAATGATAGCAAATGTAAAAGGACACAAAATTATTATGTTACCTGGTACATCGCTACCGATAAAGCTATTAGAAAATTTACCTGGTAAGATTGGTAGTTTAGCTTCTAAGGCATTTGGTGACTCATATTACGATATGGATATGAGTTTATATGACTTAATTGATTACAGAGTAGTTGATATGAAACAATCTATTATACAAACAGAGGAAACTGAGAAACTCATCGAATATTCTTATACGGATGTATCTAAGAAATATAGCGTTTTAATGTCGGTGTATAAAAATGATAATCCAGATTTTCTAGGAATGGCGGTTGATAGTATGACAAAACAATCGATACCACCTGAACAAATTGTTATGGTTATTGATGGCCCAATTCCAGATGAGGTAAATAAGGTAATTACTAAATATGAAGATGACTCAGATTTGTTTACTATAATTAGACTTGAAAGAAATAGAGGTTTAGGTAATGCACTAAACGAGGGATTAAAACATTGTAGAAATGAGCTAATTGCACGTATGGATTCTGATGATATATCTTTACTTGATAGATGTGAAAAGCAATTAGAGTACTATATTGAAAATCCGCAAACTGGAATATTAGGTACTCAGATATATGAATTCATCGGAAAAACAGAAAACATAGTTTCAATGAGAAAAGTACCTACAACTTTGGAGGGAATAAGGAAATTCGCAAAAAGAAGATCACCATTTAATCATCCAACAGTAATGTTTAGAAAATCTGTTATTGAACAGTTAGGTGGATATCCTATTTTAGGAAGAAAAGAAGATTTAGGCCTCTTTGTTACAGCTGCTAATAAAAAAGTCATTTTAGCTAATTTAGAAGAAGCCCTGTTATATTACAGAACAAATGACGAAAACTTACAAAGAAGAAAAAATTGGATAAACTGCAAAGAATATATTCAAGTTATGTATAGTTTTCACAAAAAAGGTTATATTGGTGTCTCGGATATGGCATATGTTTTTGTTGGACAAATGGTAATGTATTTAATGCCATCAAGCATTGTAAAAGGTTTAAATAAACGTTATTTGCGTAAAACAAAATAATGATTTTCATTATTCTCTATCTTATACATTTAATTGATAAACTATGATGAAAGGTTGTTTTAATTATGAATAAAAAATTGGTTTCAATTATTATCCCTTGCTATAATGTGGAAAAGTTTATTATAAATGCTTTGGACTCTATATTTGTTCAAGAATATCAAAATGTTGAAGTTTTGTGCATTAATGATGGTTCATTAGATAAGACAATGGAGTTGATAAACAAATATAAGAAAAACAATAATAAAGTTAAATTAATCACAAAAGAAAATGGTGGCGTAAGTTCTGCTAGAAATGTTGGATTAGACAATGCTACTGGTGATTATATTTTATTTCTTGATGCGGATGATCAATTCGGACCAAATTGTATTAAAATATTAGTTGAAGCTGTGGAAAACAATAATGTTGATACAGCATTTGGATTTTGGTCTATAAATAAAGAAGATTTAAATTTAAAGGAAAAAGTATCTTATAATAAATTGAATCAAACGGATATAGTTCATTCATTTATGTATAAACCAAAGCCAAATTCTTTTTTTAATTTTTTATATAAAAAAGAATTGATAAAAAATAATGGCATTAGATTTGATACAGATATTAAATATGGTGAGGATAATCTGTTTTTTTGGAAATATGTATGTCATATTAAAAATGGAATATTTGTCAATAGTCCATTATACTGGTACTTTCAAAATGAATGCTCTGTTATGCATAATTTGAATTGGAGTTTTGTGGATACAGCAATTTCTATTCAGAGAGCATCAAAGTATATAGAAAGTAATTTCAAAACTGTATCTAATGAATTTAACAATTATATGATTGCAAGAACTTATTTTTCTATTGCAATGCAGTTTGCAAAACACCGCCAAAAGGATTTATATATAGAATTTTGTAAACAATACAGAGTTAAAAACTATGCAAAAATGTTGATTAATAAAAATGGAATTATATTGACAATATGCTCGTCTTTTTTAAGACTATCTCCATCTTTATTTTATTTGGTATGCAAATTTTTGTAAAAGATTGACACATTATTAACTTTTTATAAGTAATTACGATAAGTTTGTATACTATGGAGGTGATTTTATGACTATCGTAGAACAAGGATTATTTGTACTTTTATTTATTTTTTCTATTATATTTATTATTCGTGGCAATAAAACATTAAGAACTTTAGGATATATTACAATTATTATCCTATTTTCATATGTTTGTTCAATACGGTCTATGGATTCTGCCGATACAACTGAATACTTAAACTACTACATTAAATCCGCAAATATTAGTCAGTTAAAATATGGATTTGGAAGGGATTATTATCCGTGGATAGAAAATTGGTATATTAATTTTTGCTGGTTATGTAATAAATTTGGATTGAATTTTAGTCAGTTTTTATTTCTAGTGGCATTTTTATTTAATTCTATTTCAGTGTATTCAATAAATAAAATAATAAATATTAAATTTACAAACCATACAAAAGCGTCATTGATGCTTTCTGGTTTATTTATTTATTTTGCAAATTTTGGTTTTCTATATTCTTACGTTGTAATGAGAGGCGGATTATCATTTGCACTATTTTTATTAGTTTATTCGTTTGATTTAGAAAAAAAATATCTATATGAAGTTATTGCTTTTATTGCTGCATTAGCATTTCATAATTTTTCACTAGTTATAATTCCAATAATTTTATTAAGAAGATTTAGATTTAAAAATAAATATAGAAAAGTATATAGAAATATATTTTTATTGTTTTTTGTTTTATTAATATTACTTAGTTTAATGCGTGTTGATATATATTTTACTAGTTTTTTTGGTACATTATTTAACACCATTACTAAAGGATATTCTGCTGCAAATGTTTATTTATCCGATGTTTCTTTCGCAGGGGGAATTAAAAAATCTATTCTTCTTTTTTTAATTCAAAATATATATTTGCTTTATCTATATTGGAATGAAGAAGATAATTATACATATGAATTTTTATTATTACTTATTGGAGGTATAATTGCAGTTCTAATAAATGACAATGCAGTTGTAAGGGCCACAAACTATTTCTTTGTTTTTCAATTATTTTTGTATATTCAATATTTAATGAAATACAAACTAAGTCATAGATTATATGAAATGAAAGTTAATAAAAAGTTTTTTTATAATTCAGTAATTATTATTATGGTTATACCTATGTTTACTATGATTTATATTTTACGTTACTGCAGCATAATATAATAAAATTGGAGGAATAAATCTATATGAAAAAATTTGCAATATATCTCCCACAATTTCATGAAATTGAAGAGAATAATTTATGGTGGGGAAAGGGTTTTACTGAATGGACAAATGTGAAATCCGCACAAAAATTATTTGATAATCATATTCAACCTCAAATACCATTAGAGAAGAATTATTACAATTTGTTAGATAAAAAAACTGTTGAATGGCAAACAAATATTGCTAACAAATATGGTGTGGATGGATTTGTTTATTATCATTATTATTTTGAAGGAAAATTAATAATGGAAAAACCAGCAGAAAATATTTTGAACTGGAAAGATATTAACCAAAAGTTTTTCTTTTGTTGGGCTAATCATACATGGCTTAAAGGACACAGTGACAATAGAGAAGTTTTAATCGAACAAACATATGGAGATGAAACATCGTGGGAAAAACATTTCGATTATCTATTACCTTTTTTTAAAGATGATAGATATGAAAAGTGTAAAAATAAACCAATGTTTATGATATATATGGCAGAAATACCAAACAAAAAGGAAATGTTTGATTATTTTGATAGAAGATGTAAAGAAAATGGATTTGATGGGCTCTATATCGTAGAAACTTATATGGGGGATCTTTCAAAAGGGGATATTTCTCATTTTATTGATTTATTAACACCGCAATCAGAAATGATTTATTTAAGGGAACCAAATATGAGTGTACGATTATATATGAAAAAGAATCCTTTTTACAGATTGAAGCAAAAAATATTGAAAAACACTACTTTTGATTTTCCTGATAAATGGGTTGCCAAGATTTCAGGAAATAAATTATTTAATTTAATGACAAAATATTATGATGTATCAATTGGAAATCGATATTTATCACATGGTGTTTTTTTTACTTGGGATAATACACCGAGGCATGGAAAAAGAGGTTATATAATAACTGAACCAGATGAAGATTCTTTTAAAAAATATGCATCAAAGATGAAAGATCAATACATATTTATAAATGCTTGGAATGAATGGGCTGAAGGTATGATGTTAGAGCCCACAGAAAATAACAAATTTATGTATCTTGAATGGATTAATAAATATATGAAAACTTTATCGGAGGTTAAGGATGAAAATTAGTATTATAATGCCAGAAATAGTTAGATCACCCTCAGGTGGTCATAAAGTAATATATGAATATTGCAATAGATTGGTAAATGAAGGACATATAGTTTCTTTGTATTTTTTCCCTGGTCCTATTTTTAAAAAATATCATATTATTGAACCCATTAGATTGATTATGGTGAAATTTTATGGTGAAAGTATTGGACCGAGAGCATGGTTTAATCTTGATAAACGAGTTCAAGTTAATGTAATTAAGCAAAATGATACTATTGACGATGGAGATATTGTTATAGCGACAGCAATTAATACGGCAACATTTGTAAATAAATTACCTCAGTCAAAAGGGAAAAAGTTTTATTTTATTCAAGGCTTTGAGAATTGGAATAATTCTAATGAAGAAGTTTATGAAACATATAGATTAGGAATGACCAATATTGCTGTGTCAAATTGGTTGAAGGAGATCGTTGAACAACAAAGTGAAAAAAAATGCTACCTTATATCAAATGGGATAGATACGAATGTATTTTATAACAAAGGTATCGCCAGAGAGAAACACTCTGTCGTCTTTCAATATAGAAAAGATGTTTGTAAAGGTGGACAATATGCATTTGAAGTAATTAAACGATTACATGATAAATATTCCGATTTGAAAGTGGAAATTATTTCTTCTGAAAAAATAACTTTTGAATTACCTGAATATTGTACGTATCATTTTAATATTTCAGCTGAAGAGGTTGCTGAAATAAATAATAGAAATCAAGTCTTTATGTGTACATCAATTGAAGAAGGATATGGATTACCCGGTTTAGAAGCTATGGCAACAGGAATGGCATTGGTAATAACAGATTATCTTGGCGCAAAAGAATATGCGATAAATGGGTATAATGCATTAGTATCCCCAACTAAAGATGTAACTGAAATGACCGAAAATATAGTACGTCTTTTTGAAGATGAACAGTTGAGACTTTCAATTATTCAAGGTGGACTTGATACTGCTAAGAATAAATCAATAAATAATACATTTGAATTGTTAAAAAATTTATTATTTAATGAAAGTTAAAATGTATATTTATTTAAAAATAATACTAATTTTTGAAAGGATTAAACGATATGGATAAGAATATTATGGTTTCTGTGATATGTACTACTTATAATCATGAAAAATATATTGAGAGAGCCCTAAAGAGTTTTGTTACACAAAATACAAATTTTTGCTTTGAAGTACTTGTGCATGATGATGCTTCTACAGATTCCACTGCAAAAATAATTGAAAAATATGCAAAAAAATATCCAAAAATTATAAAACCTATTTTACAAGTTGAAAATCAATATTCAAAAAAGGTAAATATTAATACTAATTTTATTATTCCAAGAATCAAAGGAAAATATGTAGCATTATGTGAAGGTGATGATTATTGGATAGATGAATATAAATTACAAAAACAATTTGAAGTTATGGAGAATAATGAAGATTGTATAATGTGTAGTCACAAAACAGAGGCATTTGACTTGGATAATGGCAAAAAATGGTTTCTTCCTCTTTGCAATATAGAAACAGGAATAATTCCTACCAATCAAGTGATGGATGCTGTTTTTGGATTGATGCATTTATCATCAGATATGTTTAGAACTGATATATATAAGGAATATCGTCAGTCAAATTTAGAATATATTAAAATAATGCCGACAGGTGATAGAGCTATTTTATTGTATGTTGCAAATAGAGGGAAAATTTATTTTATCAATGAGCCTATGTCCCGTTATAATAAAGGCGTAGAAGGAAGTTACACAAAACGAATTGAACAAAACAAACAAAATAATATAAAAAAGAATAAGCAAATTTTAAAAGCTGAACTTATTTTTAAGGAAGAGTGTTGTAAGGAAATTTATAAAAATGATTTAGATAGAAAAATTGCTGAGGACTGGTTTGAATTAAAAAAATCTATGAATGATTATAAGATAGACAAAAAAGGGATTGATAGAGATATGCTTAAACTACTTTCAAAGAAAAAAAGAATATTGTGTATATTGGGAAGATTTTCTCCTAGGACTGTAAGCATTTTATGGAAAGTTACTCATCGAAATTATTAAGTCTATTTAATGATAAAAAGAAAACTATAATTTAAAATTGAAAAGATAGATTGACACTTACAGAAGTATAAATAAGATGAAATGGAGGAACAAAATGGATATAAAAAATAAGACTATAACTAACATGATTTGGCGTTTTACTGAACGTAGTGCAGCGCAAATTGTAAGTTTTATTGTTTCTATAATTCTGGCTAGATTATTATTACCAGAACAATACGGAACAATTGCATTAATCACCGTTTTCACAACAATATTACAAGTTTTCGTAGATAGTGGTATGGCCAATGCACTTATACAAAAAAAGAACGCTGATGATCTTGATTTCTCGACCGTTTTTTATTTTAATTTTATTATTTGTATAATACTTTATTTATTAATGTTTATTTGTGCACCTTTTATTGGCGATTTTTATAACGATAATTCATTAGTTCCGTTAACTAGAGTAATAAGCCTTACATTGATTATTTCGGGTGTAAAGGGTGTACAACAAGCTTATGTTTCAAAGCATCTTTTATTTAAAAGGTTTTTTTATTCTACTTTAGGAGGCACACTTTTTTCTGCAGTTGTTGGTGTATTAATGGCCTATAAAGGATATGGTTGTTGGGCATTAGTTGCTCAACAGTTATCTAATGCAACTATAGATACATTAATATTATGGTTAACTGTAAAGTGGAGACCTAAGCTACAGTTTTCACTTCAAAGATTGAAAAGATTGTTTTCTTATGGCTGGAAATTATTGATTTCATCATTACTAGATGTTGGATATAATAATTTAAGAAACCTAATAATAGGAAAAGTTTATTCATCATCTGATCTGGCATTTTACAATAAAGGGCAGCAATTTCCAACTTTGATAGTGACAAATATAAATACATCTATAGACAGTGTTTTGCTACCTGTTATGGCTTCCGCTCAAGATGATGTAACTGTAGTAAAAAATATGACTAGAAAGTCAATAAAGATGAGCAGTTTCATAATGTGGCCATTAATGCTTGGTTTATTTACTTGTGCTAGGCCATTAGTTGAATTATTATTGACCGAAAAGTGGATGGCATCTGTGTTCTTTTTAAGAGTGTTTTGTTTAAATTATGCTTTTTGGCCCATTCACACAGCTAATTTAAATGCAATAAAAGCAATGGGGAGAAGTGATATTTTTCTCAAGCTAGAAATTTTTAAAAAAATTATTGGTATTATTTCAATTTTGATAACCTTACCTTTTGGGGTACATATTATGGCTATTGGTTATTTAATAACTGCGCCTCTCAGTGCTATCATTAATGCATTTCCAAATAGCAAATTGTTAAATTATAGTTTTAAAGAGCAACTTGAAGATTTAGTACCATATTTTTTATTAGCATTATTTATGGCTATATGTATTTGGCAAATTCAGTATCTTCCTATAGGAAATATTACTATTATTGCCATACAAATAATATCGGGAGCTCTAATTTACATATTGGGATCAAGAATTTGTAAATTTGATGTTTATTTTGAATTAATAAATATGATTAAAAGAAAAAGATGATTTTTGATGTCGTAATGACATTTTTTTATTTGCGCAAAAGTTGAAGGAGGATATTACTATGTCAAATAATATATTAGTTACTCGTTCGTCAATGCCTGACTTTGATGAATATGTAAAAGAGATAAAAGAAATGTGGGACAGCCATTGGCTAACAAACATGGGACCTAAACATAAGGAATTAGAAAAACAACTAAAAGAGTATTTGGATTTAGAATACATGGATATGTTTACGAATGGACATATGGCATTAGAATTATCATTACAAGCATTAAATTTAAAAGGAGAAGTTATAACTACTCCTTTTACTTTTGCTTCAACAACACATGCAATTGTTAGAAATGGATTAGAACCAGTGTTTTGTGATATTGATCCTATAACATTTACAATGGATGTTACAAAGATTGAAGATTTAATTACAGATAGAACATGTGCAATTATGCCTGTGCATGTTTATGGTAACGTTTGTAATATTGATGAAATAGATAGAATTGCTAAAAAGTATGGATTAAAAGTAATCTATGATGCAGCTCATACTTTTGGGGTTAAATACAAAGGTAAAGGTATTGGTAGCTATGGTGATGTTTCTTGTTTTAGTTTTCATGCTACGAAAGTATTTAATACTATTGAAGGCGGTTGTGCATGTTTTCATGATCAAGAATTTGGTAAAAAATTATATCAATTAAAGAACTTTGGTATTAGAGGTCCTGAAGATGTTGATGGTATTGGTGCCAATGCTAAAATGAATGAATTTTGTGCTGCTATGGGAATTTGTAATTTAAGACATGTAGATAATGAAATCTTGAAAAGAAAAGCAATAGTAGAGAGATATATGTCTCATTTAGGTAATGTAGAAGGTATTCAAACTAATCCTATTCAAGATGATGTTGTTCCTAACTATGCATATTTTCCAGTATTCTTTGATGAAAAAGTATTTGGTGCAACAAGAAATGAAGTGTTTGATGTATTAGCAAAAGAAGGAATTGGTGCAAGAAAATATTTCTACCCTCTTACTAATACTTTTGAATGTTTCCATGGGAAATATGATGTAAATAAAACACCAATAGCATTACGACTAAGTAAAAGGGTATTAACTTTACCATTATATGCTGACTTATCATTAGATGATGTGGATAGAATTTGTAACCTAATATTAGGATGTGGAAAAAATGGATAAAACACCAATTCAAAAGATTAGAAGCATTAATGATAATAATGTTTATATTAAAAGAGATGATTTATTAGGAGAATCATTTGGAGGTAATAAATATAGAATTGCTTGCGAATTCTTTGAAGATATGAAGGATAAAAATAAAGACTTAATAATAGCTTATGGTAATAGCAGGTCTAATTTATGTAGAGTAATTTCATATCTAGCATATAAAAATAAAATTCCGTGCTATATCGTTTCACCAAGTGATGATAACGGAGATAGAATTGATACTTTTAATAGTTTTTTAGTCAAACAAACTGATGCACATTATGTATTTTGTAGTAAAAATGATGTTACTGATACTGTGGATAAATTAATAACAGGCTTAACGTCAAAAGGTTATAATCCATATTATATAAATGGGGATAAATACGGTAAGGGTAATGAAAAGGTACCTGTTGGTGCTTATTATAAGGTTATAGATGAAATAATTGAACAAGAGAAAACTATGAATATGGCTTTTGATTATATCTTTTTTGCGTCAGGAACTGGTATGACACAGTCAGGATTGATTGCAGGAAATATTAATCATAATAAAAAGTATAAAATTGTAGGTATATCTATTGCAAGAAATCTAAATAATCAAATATTTAAATTAAATACTTTTTTAAATCAATACTTTAATACGTGTGATAATGATTATTCAAATGATATTGTGTTCGATGATAATTATCTTTGTGGGGGTTATGGTCAATATAACGATGAAATCACTAAAGAAATAATTAATATGTATAAAGAAAATGGAATTCCAATGGATCCTACGTATACAGGTAAAGCTTTTGTTGGAATGAAGAATTATCTAGTGGAAAATAATATTGAAAATAAAAATATTCTATTTATTCACACTGGAGGAACTCCTTTGTTCTTTGATTTTATTAGAAATATTCAAGACGATTCACTAAAAATAAAGAAACTTGTTTGTTTTTTAAATGAAATTGATAATGATTTACCAATTAGTTTAAGCTCGAGAGTCAATATAGATCAATATGCAGAGAAAATCTATCATAATTCTGAGATGTGTATGCGTATGGATGAAAACAATAGAATTATTAGTCTGGTTTCTGGTTACATTAATAGTGATACTAAAATAGCTTATATAACAATAATAGGTACACTTAAAGATTTTAGAGGAAAAGGAATTACAGTTGATCTTTTATATGATTTTGAAAAGAAAGCGCGTCAAGAAAATATGAATGAAATCGTAATTACTACACATGTAACTAATGAAGCAGCTATTAGTTTATATAAGAAATGTAAATATCAAATAGTAAAAATTGATAATGAGACTGTATATATGAATAAAAAACTGGAGGATAAATAGATGAATATATTATTTACTTCTGTAGGTAGAAGAACTTATCTAGTTGAGTATTTTAAAGAAGCTCTTAATGGTGAAGGAAAAATATATGTAGCTAATAGTGATGCTAATTCACCTGCTTTTTTAGTAGCAGATGAATCTGTTGTTTCGCCTTTAATATATGATGAAAAGTATATTCCATTTTTATTAGACTACTGTAAAAACAATGAAATTAGTGCAATTATTTCTTTATTTGATATTGATTTACCAATTTTATCTAAGAATAAAGAATTGTTTAAACAAAATGGCATAACAGTTGTTGTCTCAGATGAACGAGTATTAGATATATGTAATGATAAATACAAAACATATCAATTTTTAATTGAGAATGGGTTTAATGCACCAAAAACATTTATTGATATGGTTGAAGCTGAGAATAATATCCAAAATAATGTCTTAAAATTCCCATTGATTCTTAAACCTAGATGGGGTATGGGGTCAATTGGAATTTATAAAGCAGATAATCTTGAGGAATTAGAAGTATTCTATAAAAAACTTAAAAAAGAAATCTTTAACACATATTTAAAATATGAATCATCAATAGATGTTGATCATGCAATCCTTATTCAAGCGATGATAGATGGTCAAGAATATGGTTTAGATATTATTAATGATTTAGAAGGTAATTATCAAAATACTATAGTAAAAAAGAAAGTGGCTATGCGTTCTGGAGAAACTGATTGTGCTGAAACTGTTGATTCAATAGAAATAAAGCAAATTGGTGAGAAACTATCTAAAACAATAAAACATATTGCCAATCTTGATTGCGATGTATTTGTAACTAGCGATAACACTATCTATGTATTAGAAATGAATGCGCGTTTTGGCGGTGGATACCCTTTTAGTCATTTAGCAGGTGTTAATTTACCAATGGCAATAATTAAATGGTTATCAAATGAATCTGTAGATATTAAAGAATTATTAACGGCAAAACCAAGTGTTTACGGTCAAAAAGACATTAATATAGTTCGTATTAAATAAAAAAATATATTTATATATACGGAGGTGAAATAATGCATTTAAACACAACATCATATCAAGATATCTTAAATATATTATGTAAAGAATTAGAATTAAATGAACAAGTGATTCTAGATATCATAGATTCAGGTTACTATATGTTCCAACAAGATCATCAAATACTATATATTGATGATTTATATGAATGCTATTTCAATATTGTAAAAAGAAATTTTACAGGAAATATTGATAAAGTGCCTTTCTATAGTATATCTAGAAGATTAAAAGATACTGATAATGATGGATTAAGTCTGTTAGAATTATTAACAGAAGAAAATAGTTTTTCAAACTATTTAAAGGAATATGGATTAACATTTAAATTTGATAAAGAAATAGAAATGTATGTTAATGGTAACAAGGTTGATATTCCTGATGAAGGCAAATATAAACCCTACCTAAAAAATAGATTCTCATATGATTATTCATTTAAAGGTTATGCTTTTGATGATCAATTAATGAATAATGAGATATTAGAAAGAGTTAAGTATGGTCCAGAGTTCTTTGGACATCTTTTTAATTACGTAGATAACGATGATGAAATCATTGATAATTATCTAGAACAAAGTAAATTGTACAAATTTGAGTACTTAGTACCTATTGAAGATATTTACTTTGAAAATTATGAGGAACTAACTAATGAAGAAAAACAATATCACATCTTAGCGATGATGATGTTAAGATTGTATTTTTATAAATATGATAAGGATTTTGTAGAAACTGATGAAATGAATCCACTAATGGTAGTGGCTAATTATAAGTCCCTTTCTAGCAAATATCTTGTAAATAAAACTGAGTTAGATGATGAGGCACTAGGCTATTAGTCTAGTGCTTTTTTATTTTACCTGTTCAAATTGAAAATTTGAACATATAGACTTAAGTCAGTTGAGCATACG
>NZ_JAHOCB010000058.1:0-16077 GCF_019125875.1 Erysipelatoclostridium sp. MSK.23.31
CTCCATTTTGATGTTCTGTTCTTACTCTGCTTTCATCGAAATTTAACATTTTTCTTTCCTCCATTTATTTTCTTATCCTAAAATTCCAAATTGTGCACAGACAATACCAATAATTGCTGTACCAATAATTAGCCATAATACATTAACCTTTTTTTGTAGAAGTTTATAATAAATACCTGTTGTTGCCAATGCTAACATCCCTGGCATAATTCCATTTAAAATATCCTGAATTTTTGTAGCGCTTTCGCCACTTCCAATGACTAGAGGAGTCGATACTACTACTAATTCATTTGTCATTCCACCAATAACCATTACTCCTAAAATTGCTGCTGCTAACATGAATTTTTCCATTAATCCAGAACTTTGAATTTTTTCTAAATAAGTTGCTCCAAGTTCATAACCTTTCATAGCACAGATATATCTTAAAACGAATGCTGGAACATTGAAAATTAATAAGAATAAAATTGGCCCTAAAATATTTCCTTGCATTGCTAAAGATGTCCCTATACCAATTGCTAATACTCTTAATGTCCCAAGTAATAATGAATCACCAATACCACTTAATGGACCCATTAATGCAGCTTTAACAGCATTAATTGATGATGAATCAAAATCTTCTTGTGTTGCATTCATTTCTTCCATTGCTAAAGTAATCCCACCAACAAAAGTTGAAACATGTGGTGTTATATTAAAGAACTCTAAATGTCTTTGAAGTGCTTCTGATAGTCCTTTGGGATCATTTCTGTATATCTTCTTTAATCCTGCACTTATCATACTACAAAATCCCATGTGCATTTGTCTTTCGTAATGCCATGAAAATTCCATTGGTAACGATCTCCAAAACATTTTTATTAAATCTTTTTTTGTAATAACTTTTTCATTATTAGAAGTCTTCGTCATCTTCATATCCTCCTTCTGCCATTACTAAATTATTATTATTTTTAAAATCAATCTTTAAGAATACAGCAATTACACCAAGAATAGCAATTCCTACAACTGGAATTTTAAAATATGCTGATAAAACAAATCCTAAGAAGAAAAATGGAATAACTTTCTTATTCATAATCATTTGAGCTAACATTGCAAATCCAATTCCAGGTAATAAACCACATGCAATTGATAATCCATCAGTAATAACCGCAGGAATTGCATTAACAATAGCTTCCATTTGTGAACTTCCTAAGGCAAATCCTAAAAAAGTAATCAAAAATAATACTGAACATGTAATAAAACCAGTTCCCATATGTACTATAGTTATTGCTTTAGCATTACCTTTAGCAGCATATTTATCTGCAATTTTTGCCATAAATGGTCTTACTAAAGAAAAAATAACATTGTCAATTGCTTGAGCTAATAAAGCAATTGGAAAGGCCATAGTAAAAGCAATTTCTGCACCTTTACCTGTAGTAATTGCAAATGCTGTACCTAGTACTCCACCAACAATAACATTTGGTGGAATATATGCACCAACGGAAACTTGCCCTAAAAACGCTAATTCTAAAGTTGCACCTACAACAATTCCCATTTGTAAATCCCCTAAAATCAAACCAACCAATGGACCAAGCACGATCGGTCTTTGTATTAAGTTTGTACCTGTTGCTAAATCACATTTTCCAATAAATGCTACGCAACCTAATAAAAACGCCTGTAACATAATTCTTCTTCCTCTCTATATAACATCTTTTGCATCAATTTTCTTGTCGGTTGGAACCATACGAATTTCTACAGAATACTCTTTATTCAATAAATCTTTAACAAGTTCAATTTCTTTTTCTGTTAAATTCACTGCCTTAGAAATATTCTTTGTTTCAGCAGTAGCCTTAGTTCCACCCAAAACAACACTATCAATCACATGAGTTTCAGTCATTAAACGATATGCATCTTTAACGCTCTCAACAACAATAAATAGTTTGTATTTATCTGTTACACCACTATTGATTGACTGAATGGCATAATCAATATTTTTTAAAACCAACTTTACTCCTTGTGGTTTGGCCATCTTAATAGCCATTTTTTTCAATTCATCTTGCATAAGTGCATCATTAGCAATCAAAATACAATCTGCTCCAAGAGCACTTGTCCAAGAGAATGCAACTTGTCCATGTAGTAGTCGATGATCAACTCTTAAACATTTAATCATAACTTCTTCCCCTTTTACTAAAATTCTTCTTCTTCAATATCTTTTTTTAAAGTTACACTATTTTCCAATGTGATTCCTACTTTTCCACTATCTAATACATGATCAATATTTACATTTCCGGAATTATTAGATATAACCAATTCAAGAACCATATTCATATTCATACCAGAGATAAGATTCACTCTTTCATTATTACACGTCTGCAATAATGCATTATAAACGCTACCTCCTTTAACATCGCATACAATCACATAATCTTTTGTATCTGCTTCAATTCTCTTTTTTAAAGAAGCAGCATAATCATTTGGATTTTCACCAGGATATAAACTATATGTTTCAATATCTTTTGCAAGTTCTCCAACAATCATTGAAACTGAGTTTAACATTCCTTTAGATAAATCACCATGTGATGCTAAAATTATTTTTACCATAACGTCCACTCCTTTCACTGATTACCGAGCAAGAAGCGTGCCAAAATAATAAATGTACTTTAATTTTTTTATTTTTTTGTTGAAGTTACCGGACACTTATATTTGAGCAAAACTCGTGCCAAAATAAAAATCCATATAAACCTATTTTGTTTATATGGACATATATTAATCATTTTCTACATAAGAGTAAATATATTCAATTTCTTCAGTTGGGATTTCAACATTATAGAATTCCTCAACCTTTTTCATAGATTGTTTTAAAGCTATAATAAAATCTTGATGTTTCTCTTCAAAATCCTCACTATTATATACTGTTATCTGTTGTTTCATGATTAATCTTTCAATCAAGCAACTGATATGTATATACAAGCCAAAGCATGTTTTATTTTTAAATTGATGATTTAATATTTTTTGTAGTTCATCTAAAGCAGTAGAAACTTGTTCAAGAAGTTTGTTTGGATTTAGGATTGTTAAATTGTTCATAACATTCGATAACGAGAAATTTTTAAGAATATTTTTTTCAAAGATAAGCAGTTGATCATTTGAAAGATAATCTTTAAAATACTGCTCTAATTTATCATGTTCACTATTAATAATAAAATCTTCGATTCCTATAAATGGTAAATCACTCATATTAGGGTTTAATGTTCCTACAACACATACGATATTGTAATCTTCTAAAAATTGGCGATCAGTATGATTTTGAATAAGCGATGGATAATCATATGTCAAAACTTTCATATTTAATCCTTTTGGTAATGAATCGGTAATAATTGTTTTCAATTTTTCTGCAGCACCAATGCCACTAGCACAACTGCATAAAATAATTGGTTCTTTTTGGTGATGAAGTTCAAGGTGGACATGATAAGGATTGTTTTTGTTGATGTCTTCAAAAATGTCTTGCATAGAGCGTTGTTGTTTAATTCCCATGCCAATTTCTAAAGCGAGTTTGGTATTAACATTGTTTATCATGGCTATATCTACATTTTTTATTTGTATTCCTTGATATATTTCTTCTAAAGATCCCATATCAACCAATAAATATAAATGTTTAATTTTCCCCATATAAGATAAATAATTATTGATCTTGTTAATAATTGTCGTGCTATCCACATTTAACGGCATATCAATAGCATCAAAAACATATGTATCTAATAATTTATTTGCTGATTCAGCAATAGAACTTGCAGTTGAATAACCATGTGCCAATATAATCGCAAGTGTTTGGTTTAATGAATCATGATTCATATATTTATTTAAAATAATCATCATAATGACTTGTACCATTGCATCATAAGCATCATTGATATTATTTTTTAAATAGTCATAGACTTCATCTGCTATTAAGTATTCTCTATGAAACTTTGCTTTTAAGTTTTCTTGAAAACAATAAATGGTTTGTTCATTCTCATTTACCCATTTTGCCAGTTTATAAGTATTATGATTATATTCCAATAAATAGCTTGTGAGTGCAATAACCTCATTATGCGACATTTTAAAACCATAGCGATTCGTCATCATGTCTAATACATGACCTACAGTATCTAAGAGATAGTTATTTTGACTTAAATCTTTTTTATCAAATACAATTTTTTCAAAGTAATCTTCAATAAGTTTTCTTGATTGTGTTATGAAATCTTCTTGATTATGAAGATGAATTAAATTTTCATAAAAATGAATAGTACGATTTTGTAAAGATGTTGGAATAAGTGTATCGAGTGATAACATTTGATGTTTCTTCATCATTAATTGTGCTGGATTAACCATTTCCATAATAGTTTGAGGAAAATGATAAGCATGAATTTCTAGTTTATCATCTTGGCAATTGAATAATGCACTCACACAACTTGATTGAATCACATTGCTTAATTCCCCAATATTTCCTATAAAATTATGATTTAATAGAAGCTGATAAACATTAGAAGAAATCCGAATCGTTTTCTTTATCCTTTTTTCTTCTTTATGATAAAGGGAATAAATCAATTGTACTCTTTCATTAACCCCTCTTTGTGATAAAGAGGGAATTTGTAAAATAACAGGTATTCTTCTTAAAAGTGTTTTTAAAAGAACCTGCTCTGGATCTTCTGTTGTTGCAAAAATAATACGACAATGTGAGTGATGCCATTTATCATTATCACCCATCATATGATAAATTCCTTGATCCATGTATAAAAATAATTTTTCTTGGCATTCCGCTTTCAAACAATGTACTTCATCTAAAAATAATACTCCTCCATTAGCATAATGAAGCAATCCTAAATTATCTTTATCTGCACCTGTAAAGGCACCACGCTTATAGCCAAACAAATTAGCCGTTAATAACTCTGGATTGTTTGCATATTCTGAACAATTGACTTGTACAAATTGTTTATCTTTTTCAATCAATCTCTTGTTTATACAATATTCATAGGTTAGCTTAGCAAGGAAAGATTTTCCAGTACCCGTAGGTCCATTTAGTAATATTGGTAATCCTACTGGTGGATATGATACTGTTGCTTTAATTTTTTCAACAAGATGATTGAGACTATCGTTATATCCAATGAGTTTTTCAAAATCATGTAAAATATGTTCATTTTCTAATTCCATAAGTAAATCTTGTAATTTTGAGTATTGCTTTTTCAAATGCTCTTTTTTATATTTTGTTTGCAGATAATCTTTATCTAAAAATATGATTGGTCTTTGTTTTATTTTGATGAATACATCTTGTTCATATAATTCATTACATAAGGTAGAAACATAATTACGACTTTGTTTGAGTTGTTGAGATATTTCCATACAAGTACATTTATCAAATGCTTTTTGATCAATAAGTTGGTGAATACAATCTAATATTTTCTTTTCCATGATTTCATCTTCCTTTGTTGTTATCTTAATCATTTCAATTATGACTGTCAAGGTCTATTTTTTTGTTCTTTTTCTATATATTTTGGCACGAATTTTGCTACTATATAGGTAGAGGTGATTGTGATGAAGCAAAAGTTTAGAATGAAACAAACTTATAAACAAACTTTTCAATTAAATCAAAAAATGATTCATTCCCTTGATTTTTTAAAGTTAAACAGTGAAGATATGCAAAGTCTTATTGATAACGCTTTACAAACAAACCCTTTCTTAGAATTAAGGAAAGCATATGATCCTTCAAATCATTCTTACATTGAAAATATTTCTAATCATCCTTCTTTACAAGAGGAATTATATCACCAACTTTATGCTTGTTTAAAATCTTATGATTCTCATATTATGTCTTATCTTATTGAATCTTTAAATGATCGTGGATTTTTAAGTTATAGTTATGATGTTTATTTAAAAGAATTACAGATTGATGAAAATACATTTTTTAAGCATTTAGAACTTTTACAGTCTTTTGAACCTGCTGGTGTCGCTGCTAGTGATGCTATTGATTCTATATGTATTCAGTTAAAGAGAAAAGGCAAGGAAAATGCATATTGTTTGATGAAGAAATACAAAGATATTATTCTTACGCAGAATTATCATCAAATCAAACAAACAACCCATCTTACACAAAGAGAAATTGATATTCTTTTTGAAGATATTAAGCAATGTCAGCCATTTCCATGTCAAAATTATTCAAATCAAAATGATATTTATGTTTTACCAGATATTGATATTATTATTGAAAATGAAAATATTCAAATTGTCCCTATTAACCAACCAAATGTGATGGTAAATGACCATCTCTATCAAAGTGTTAGAGATAACGAAGATATGAAAAACTTTTTTAATGAAGCTCATTTTCTTTTGGAAAACTTAACCAAAAGAAATAAGACTGTCTTAATGGTAGCTAATGAATTGGTTGACTTACAAAAAAGTTATTTTCTCTATAATGATGAATTGGTTTCTTGTACGTTAGCTGACTTAGCACAAAAATGCGGCTTTCATGAATCTACGATATCTCGTACACTTCATCATAAATATTATCGTTTTAATAATGAGGTTTATCCTTTAAAGAACTTATTGGTATCTAAAACTTTAAGTGGTGATAGTAGTGATTCTATCAAAAAGGCAATTGTCTTATTAATTCACAATGAAGATAAACAAAAGCCTTTAACTGATGAAGCCATAGTTTCTAAGTTAGAAGAACTGGATTTATATTGTTCCAGACGAGTGATTGTAAAATATCGCCAACAATTAAATATACCCTCATCTTCTAAGCGAAAAAGAAAATAGTCTTTTAAAGTATTTAAAAAATGCCTTTTGTCTATCAAAGAACACAATGGGGTCAACTTAAGAAATACTTTGTTTTTAACAGCTCTAACAAACATAATAAGACAATTTACTCGCTTGATTAATTCTTTTTCTAATATTATTCATTTCAAAATCGTTAATAATTTATGTCGAACTCGTTTTCAGGATTTTATCGGAATACGTGTCATGACTTTTGATATAGTTGTTTTCTAACTTATATTCAGAAACAGAAAAAATACTGATGCAGATCTTATTAAATTTTTCTCATGTCTTGATATTTTTGAAAAGAAGATTACCAAACAGGCTATGCATAAGAATATCAGAAAACTTAATTCAAATGTTTTTTCATTATTAATTTAAACAGTTTGCTCAATTATTTTATTCCTCAGAATTAAGCTTATACTATACTATAAGGGTTACACACTTCTCGGTGGGGACGGTACTTTTTAGAAATTTCATATGATACCTATAATATCAATTACTTTGGCATATGGTAAAACCAAAATGTTTGTGATATGTTTGATGTGAAAAAGATTGTTTCCAAACCAGCTGGTCTATATGATATCACTAATGGCATTTTTGTTGATTTCACAACAAAAACAGGCAACCCATTCAGAAATGCCACTTGCACTTCAACATTTATATGCTACAAGTGATTTGTACAAAGATATGAAAGTCATATATTTAGCTGATAGGTGCTATGGCTCTGCTGGGTTGATCTGTTTTTTTGATTATCTTGGATATTATTACTGCGTTAGAGGAAAGTCATATTTTTACAAAAGCCAAATTTCACAGATGAAATCAAACAATGAATATATAACGATTAATATTAATGATAAGTGGCTTAAGAGATTTTCATTCTCTCCTGAGGCAATTGAATATAGAAGAAAAAATTCCGAATTAAAAATAAGAGTCGTTAAAAGAAATTACATATATTATGATGAGCTAGAAATGCGACAGGTTCAAGAAATGACTTACTTTACAAATCTGCCTAAGGAGGAATTTGAAAAAAGAAAGATGGAAGCTCTGTATTCAAAACGATTGGATATTGAAGTTGCGTACAAAACATTAAAAACTCAATTAGAACTTGAAAGAAATGTATCAACTAATGTCTAAGTTGTACAAACGAATGTATATGCAAAGTTTTGTTTTACAATATGGCGGGAATACTAAGAAAACAAATTAATCGAGAACTTATGAGTCATCCAAAACAGAATGAAACAAAAGAGTATAAAGAAAATGTAATTGTATTTGAATCTCAATATTGGGTTGTCAACATATCACAGCTTATCAACTGTTTTATGGAAAATAATATTTTAGTAGCATGTTCAATAAAAACAAGAGAGCGATAGTGAAAAGATATATCAGATGTTAAAAGCATGTGAGAAACTAAAAGTGCCTATTCAAGAGAATAGACACTTTGAATGATGAGGTCGAGTTGTTCCGAGCGGATTTTATACCCGTTTTACACTTGATGATCGAAACTTTCCAACAGTAAAAACCATCAATGGTGTAATGAAAACAACCAAACCGTAGTTAAATATTACACGATAATCATAGTACATTACAATTTCAAAAAAATGATAAATTTTACATAGGGATTTTATGCATTTTTTTACGTGTTTTAATTGGAAATATCAATTGATTAATTATGTTAGTACAATGGAAAGAAAAGGTAATACAGATAGCATATTTACCCACTCTCTCCTTAAACGAAATACACTACATTAATGTATTCTAAATGAGAAATTAAGACACCCACTTATATTTGTTGAAATAGAATTAAAGATTATAATAATTGAGCCTGTAAATTATTTTGTGTAAAGTCTGTTTCCAATGATAGAATTTGATGAGTAACTGTATTGAGTAATTATACAGTTACTTTTTTATATCATATCATAATATATTTAATTGTAAATGTTCTCGTTAAACCCTCCCTTCAAAGATGATTTGAAGACTAGAATATATAATTCCCCAATTACCATATGGGACATTCCATTTACTTGTTATTTTATCTTGAGCTAAGTACAAAGATTTAAATAAACTTTCATCTGTTGGGAATACTGTTCTTATTTTAGTAAACTTTCTAAATGTTCTCTTTCTACACATTCTACTATATCCATAACGTTCTTCGTCATATAATCTTATAATTTCTTTCTTGTCCATATAAGTTAATTTTGCCATAATAAAACCCCAAAGATTGTACTTGTTATATTAGTCCAATCTTTGGGGTTCATTTCAAACGAACTACACACTTAAACACTAATTATTTGATTTTATAAAATGGATTTTAAACTGTTTATATCCATTTATTTATATCGTTTGACTTTTTATTCTTGTAGTTTAATTATTCAAAATTTGTATGTCTTTGAAACATACTATCTGAATTTTCGTTTAATTTTTTCATTAATTCTAATATAATTGCATCATAAACAAGAAATGAAAGCTGCTCAAAAGCAGAGGCCATAGGTTGCTTACTTTTACCAGATAATTTAGAAGCACCTGGTAACACAACTATACTATCAGCCAAAGAAGCTATAGTAGAATTTTCGTTTATTGTTATAAGAGCAACTCTTACCTGTTCATCTTTTGCTGTTTGAGCAATAGACACAAGACTTGGCGTTTCACCTGATCCCGATCCAATAATAAGTAAATCTCCAGACTTTGAATGAGGAGATGTAATTTCTCCGACTAAACTAACTGAAAATCCCAGATGCATAAGTCTATTTGCAAACGCAGAAATAATCAGACCAGAGCGTCCTTTTCCCAATAAATATATATGATGAGCTTTCACTATTTCTTTAATAAAATTTTGAAAATCATTATCATTTACTATCTGACTGTTTTGCTTTAATTCATTTAAAATAATCTCTAAATTATTTTTTACACTCATATTTTTTGCCTTTCTTTAATAAATTTTTAATTCTTTCTGTAATATTTCCATTAAAAATATATCCACCAGACACAAACACATTCACTCCCGTTTTTAAACACTCTACTATTGTTTCATCAGTGATATTACCATCAACTTGAATATCATAATAAAAATTATTATCTTCCTTGAGTTTTGCTAGTTCTTTCATTTTGTGAAGAGTTGAGTTTATAAATTTTTGTCCAGGTACTCCAGGATTAATAGTCATAACTAGCACTTGATCAACAAGTGGGAGCATCTCTTTAATCATGCATACTGGTGTCGCAGGATTAATTGCTACACCTGCCCTTTTTCCTAATGCATGAATCATTTGTATAACTCTATAAAGATGTCTTGTTGATTCGTAATGTACAGTAATAATATCTGCATTCTTGTAATTATCAATATATCTTTCAGGATTTTCTATCATCAAATGTACATCTAAAATAAACTCTGTTTTTTCTTTTAAATCATTAACCGTATTTGATCCAAATGCTTGATTAGGTACAAAATGTCCGTCCATCACATCAATATGTAAATATGTTGCTCCTGCACTTTTAACTTCTTTTAATTGTTTAACCAGATCATAAGTATTTGCATTTAATAGTGAAGGTGATATAATCATTAAAATCATCTCCTTATAATAAAGGGTATCTTTCGATACCCTATTCACCTAAAATCATTACATTAATTATTCTTGTTCTTTCTCTTAATTGATCCCAATCAACGAAATATACTCGTCCTAAAGTCCCCAATAATATATTTCCATCACGTATAATAAACGTAAGCGAAGGACTGCCAAACACTGATGACCTAATATGAGCATCTGTATTCAACATTGTCCATTTTTCAGCTGGGTAATTTGAATCACTTAAACTTAATCCAAATTCAATATGTTTTGGTCCTGGACTGTTATATTGATTTTCACTTGTCATCTTAGGTACTAAACGATCTAAAGTATTATTAATATCAACTTGTAAATACTCGTCACCATAAAAATTAGTATCATGCATAGTTTCATCAAAATATAATGAACATGTTGTATGTGCACTTGAAACTGTTATCAACCCATCTTTAATATTTGATTTTTTTACAAAATCAATTAAATGCTGTTTAATATCGTGATATGATGGTCTACCTATAACTGTCTGAAGGACAATATCATCATGATAAATATTCATACTATAAACCTAATCTTTCTTTTAAATCTTTATATAATTGTTCTACCCCCAAACCTGTTAATAAAGGCAATCCATTAATAACCTTATCTTTAATAGATTCAGATACAATTGTTGTTGAGATAACAGCATCATAATCATCAATTTTATTCAACTCATCAGCTAATTTAGATTGATAAATTTTAACTTCTGTATATCCATTACTATTTAACCATTCTTGTACTTTTGCAACTGCAATTGTAGA
Source organism: Erysipelatoclostridium sp. MSK.23.31 (assembly GCF_019125875.1). Classification (NCBI taxonomy): domain Bacteria; kingdom Bacillati; phylum Bacillota; class Erysipelotrichia; order Erysipelotrichales; family Coprobacillaceae; genus Thomasclavelia; species Erysipelatoclostridium sp. MSK.23.31. The sequence goes on from NZ_JAHOCB010000058.1 coordinate 11,111, forward strand.
AGTTGCATGTCCTGCTCCACATACGATTAATAATGTTTTCATTCTTTTTTCCTCCTATTGTACCGCGGGCTTTTTTATTTTATTTACATAAATTAATAGTCCCAACACTATAACTCCAATAATAACTAATCCAATCCATCCAATTGATTGTAACAGTATTGTAAATAATGCTACAGGCCATAAGCCACAGTTAACTGATGTAACTAAACCAACTGTACCAACATTATATTCTGCTAATTTAAATACATTTGTAATAACTGGTGCTAGCCAGGTTGACAAATATAACATTGTCACCATATATAAACTGCAGCCTAAAATACTTCTCACAATATTTCCTTTAAAGAAAGGAACCATTAATGCAATAGCAAATGCATAAAAAGCTAAGTCGCCAAATGGTAATGTTTTATTGCCTGGTAAAATAATTGCTAATAATAGTGATACAGGTACCATAATTAATGTAGTTGTCATAACTGTCGGATGCCCAACAGTAAGCGCTGCATCCATACCAATGTTAACAGTACGACCATTTAAATGCTTATTTGTCCAAGTTTTTGCGGCCTCAGCAACTGGCATTAGACCCTCCATAAACATTGCAACCATTTTTGGCATAATTTTCATAACAGCTGCTGTTGTCATTCCTAATTGACCAATTTTGGCAACATCATACCCTGCCAAAATACCTACACCTATACCAATAAATAATCCCATAATAACTGTATCTCCAAAGATACCAAATTTTTTACCAATTGTTTCTGCATCTGCATCAATTCTATTCAGACCTGGAATATGATCAAATAACCAATTAACAGGAATTGCAAAAATCGTTCCACATAAAGCCATCATATGTGTAATAGCAATACCAGGATACCCAAAGAAATTGCTGATTTTCTCTTGAAATAAGTCTGCAAGTAACCATTGAATCATAAGTGCTACTATAATTCCTAAGAGACCAACCCAAAAACTTCCACTAATTGCATTAGCAACTAACCCCAAGAACGCTGGGAACCAAAAATTCCAAATATCTACATTTAATGTTTTTGTCCAACCAAGCATAACAAACACTAAATTAAGTCCTAATGAAATTAGTATAATACAAATACCTAATGTTGTAGAAAATGCAAGCGGCCCTCCAACTCCACAACCAATATCCATAATACTTAATGAGTTACCATATTTTTCTCCCATTGTTTGAATAGCTGTTCCCAAATTTGATGATAGCAAACCAATAACTAAATCCAAACCAATAGAACCAATACCAACTGTAATCCCAGAAATAATTGCCTTTGATAATTTAACCCCAAAAAATAATGCTATAATAATTATTATAATCGGCAGGAAAACTGTTGATCCCAGACCAATAAACCATTGTAATGCTTCAACCATTTTTTTACCCTCTCTTAATAAATTCCATTTCTATTTAAAATACCCATAAATTCTTCTTCGTTTTCACATTGTTTAAGTGCATTAATTGCTTCTTTATTCTGAAACAATGCGATTAAATTTTGTAATATTTGTACTTGTTCATGCGGTTGACTCATAGCTAACATAAATACTAGTTCAACTTTTATTTTTTCATTTTTATCTCCCATGTTTAAAAACTCAACAGGTTGATTCAATGATGCAAAGCAGATCTGTGAATAATTAACCTTGCTTGAATCAGTGTGAGGAATCGCAAATCCTATATCATTAATCAATAATCCCGTTGGATATTCTTCCTCACGTTCTTTAATTCCTTCTAAATAATCACTTTTAACTACACCAGCTTGAAACATTGTTTTGAACATTGTTTCAAACAATTCATCCTGAGTAGCAAATATTTGATGAAACATACATAATCTTTTATCAAAATACATAAATTTCCCCCTCTATTACTTATAAAATAAATCTATCATTGCATCAATACTACTAATTTTTACAATCTGATCTATATATTCCTTCTTAATAATGATTTGATATATTTCTTGAATAACATCTTTAAACTTATCAACATGATCTTCATTTAAACATACCATTATAATAAGACTTACTAGATTACCACCCCAATCGACAGGTTTATCTAAAGTTAGTATAGATATACTAGATGTAATAATTGTTGATGGATCGGCATGTGGCAGAGCAACTCCACTATCCATACACGTAACTCCTGCTCTCTCCCTATTAAAGATTGAATCTCTAAATTTTTCATTAACATATTCTCTATTTTCTAATTCTTGAATTAAGTTTTCCAAACACTCTTTTTTATTTTTATAATTCTTCTTTATTTGAATTAATGTTGGATTAATAAATTGACTTAGATATGGTGCAGAGAAATTTTTCAATTCTCTGAGTACTTCTTCTTTAAATAGTATATGTTTTTTATATGCGTCCATAATATTGATATAATCTTCATTGGTAACAACTGGACTTACTCTAACGTATGGAACATTTATATTATCTAAATCAACTGACGTTATAATCAAATCTACATGAGATAAATCCGCAAGATATAATTTTTCTATTCTGGATAGTTCAATATTATCTTTAGCTGGCAATAGTTTACGGACTTTACTCAATATTAATTGGGAGGAAGATATTCCATATGGACAAACAACTAATATATTATTAGCTTTTGAGATATTAACTAATGCTATTTGGAAATGAACAAGTATTAATGAAACTTCCTCATCATTTAAAATAACATTATATCTTGATTCTATTAATGATAATGCATACCAGACAATTGTAAATAATTCTGTATACTGCTCCTTTATATTCTCTAATAAAGGATTTTTTATTTTAATTCCCTTTTTCAGTCTTAGAATCATTGCAGGAACATGATAAATCAGCGACTTATATAAGTGCTTATCTTGTCTTAAGTCAATCTTTTCTATTTTAGACATAACTTCAATAATTTCGTTTACTAAGTCTGCATATTCATTTTGTCCTGTTTTTAAACTATTTGTTATTCGATGTGCAAATAATTGCCTACATAAATACTCAATATCCGCATTTTTAAAATATAGATTTAAATTTTGTTGCAACATTTCAACAATGCTATTCGCCACAACATACGTTTCCATATAGCGTATATTATTAAACAAGAACGTTTCTTCAGTTTTAACATGATAACCATATTTCAACCTAACAATTTGTATAAGAAGTATAACAATAATTGATTTCAGATAATAAATAGATACATCATTTGTTAATTCGTTATAGTCTTCTAATAATAAATGGAAAACGTAATCAATATGCTGTCTATCAAACAGGAGTTCTAATTTACTTTTCAAATCCAATAATGAATCATCTTTATCATCTTCAAAAACATAATCTTTTATAGATTTTTGCAAATCTATTTCTGTACCTATTGATACAATTCCAATATTAGTTACCTTTAGTTTTGTATTCTGTCTTTCAAATACTTCATTAATGACTCCTAAATCCTGATATAAAGATGTCTTACTTACTAAAAAATCATTTGATAGATTTTCTAAAGTAGTATTTTTGTTTTCTAAAAGAATCTTTCTTATAATAGAAAAACGTCGATTCACTGGAGAATACTCATCTCTTTTATTTTCATCACTAATTTCATCTATGAGCTTATTAAGATTGTTTTTTGCGTCCAATAATTTAATGCCATTTCTTGGCGAAGAATCAAGATCTAGACCATTTTCTTGTAAAAAACTGTAGAGAGCATTTATATCACTATATATGGTTTTCGTTGATACTGATAACCATTTAGCAAAGAAAGATGCGGGCTTATACTCACTTTGTTCTTTTAAAAGTTTTAAAAATTTTATTTGTCGACTATTCATTTTCTCACCCCATAAGTTAACTCTGTTTCTCTTTCCGAATATATGATAACATCGTAACAACAGTGAGGGCAATTACATATACTTCCTTATTAATGTGGAAAATCTACATAATAAATCATCGTACAATTTGATGATTATATTTTTATTACCGTTTTAAAACGAAATAAAAGGCATAACTTCCACTTATGTTGGAAATATATGCCTTTATGCATAGTAACGATTTATCATTAGTATAAACAATATCGCCTTTAACAACTGAATCGTCAACAAACATAAATCCAGCTACTTATACTTTATCTGCCGAGAACCCTTTCGTACCTCCATAATATATATGAGGACTTTGAATGCTTGAACCTATCATTATCACCCTAACCTTTATACTATTAAAAAAATCATTATAGTTCTCTAATAACAGTTTTTATTTCTATCATAGTAAGCGATTTAACCATCTTTCTTGTATAATAAAAATGTACCTTGTTGTAACATTTATATCACTTTTTCTTTCCAACCTTTGTACAATGTAGATAGAACCTTAATACTCTTATATTTCTATGTGGTTTATCCACTTATCAGGAGAGTGAATCTATAGGATCTTATTACATCTGTTTATAGCTCGATAGATTTTGATATCTTCATGTCACGCAAGGTTACACTAGTAAGATTGCTATAGAAATGACAAGGTTTCTAGAAAGGCGGTCTTTTTATGACAAAACTATTTTGCGGTATTGACGTAGCCAAATATAAACACGTCGCAAGTATCTACAATCTATCTACAGGTGAAATAATACTTGATTCAATACATTTTGATAATAATGACCAAGGTTTTAATACATTATTATCAAGCTTATCTAAATTGAATAAGAGAAATGAAATATTATGGCTTTGAATCAACTAGCCACTATCACCAAACATTATTCAATTTTCTAACTTCTAAGAAATATAAGTGTTATCTGATCACCCCTTATAAGACAAGTAAGTTTAGATCCATTTCTCGCCTATTGACATATATGTATAAAATTTCAAATTACTTCATTAAAATTATGACATAAAAAAATTACGTCATTTTTTTCAAAGAATAAGTTGTCAACTAATAATTATAGTTTATTTTTCTTTATTCCTGTCAAATCTAATATTAATGAAAGAAGGAATGATATTATGGCAGTTGCACACAAA
>NZ_JAHOCB010000059.1:0-14279 GCF_019125875.1 Erysipelatoclostridium sp. MSK.23.31
ATCTAGTAGAAGGAGCAACTGGCAAAGACAGAAACAATACTATTGGGGGACATAAAGCGTGAGTGAAATATATAATTAATTAAAAAAAACAGTATAGCTAATGATCAAAGAGCTGTTGATATTATTAAAATATATGCGATAATATTAAACGGTGATTATTGTGAGAGACAGAGAAATTATAGCAAGAAACTTAATTAATATTATAGACGTGAAAAACTGTCAGTATTTTAGTCAGTTTATGAATGATGATTTATATGATAAACTGTATGATTATCTTATAAAATTGAGTAGAGGAAATGACAAGGCGGTTGCTCATACAAAACTAATTATGGAAGAGTGCAGACCGATTATTGAAAAAATCGAAAAAGACGAACAGCTCTCTAATGATGAATTCAATTCTTTTATGGAAAAATTCAGAGTGTTTAAAAGGAAATATCTTATGTAAAAATACTTTTCCAACATCATAAATACCGTACAGCTGTTATAAAAAATTGTTTTTTGGGGGATAAAAGAATGATTGAGATTTATGATCTAAACGATAAATTAATAGCAAGAGTTAGTAATCAAGATCAGCTTGATGAGTTTATGGATGATAATGAATTTGAATATCCAGAAGTTATTATAAAAGAGAACGGTAAAAAGAGGAAATATACTTTTGAAGACAGTGAATTTGAGTCATCCAAAAGGGAGCTGTTGAAAAAATCAAAATATTTTCATATGAGCAGGATATGTGCTTTAGCAAATGTAGATTATTATTCATTTAACCTCTGGAAAAATAAAGGAATATTTGTTTTAACTCCTAAAGAAATAGATGCTTTATATGATGCAATAAGTCATGCATGTAAATGATGTAATACTGGACAATATTGAAGAGTGGCATAGGATGATTTGCCATTTTGATATAATTGTTAAAAAAAGCCAAGCTAAAAATTATTAAAGAAATAATCAGTATATATTATGAATTTTTTTATGAAATAGTAAAATTTATAGCGAAATATGTGTAGTGTACCTATTATGTTAGTTTAAAAGAGGTAAAATACAAAGACTTTCTATTTATATAATATATTAAGTCATGTAGAATACCTCATTTTAGGCTTATGATATATTATTGGAAATTTGTAAAATTAATAAATAACGAATGATAATGCCATATAAATTTATTGATATATAGTTCTTTTACTCTTTTGTATTAGTTATGTCTTTGTGTCAAATAAGAGTATGTTAATGTAAATGCTTTAATATAGTACGTTTATTTTTTTATCATAGAATAGTAGGCATTTACCAATAAATACACTCAGCTTTTCCTGTATTTTTATCTACATACGAATATATCTCTTCACCATCGTCGAAATATGCTGTGAAAATAATTTTAGAATATGTTTCAGTCATTGTAATTTCAGGAGTCTCTCCATTATTGAAGTCATATTTTCCTAAGCTCACCGTACTAGAAGCTGATAATGGTGTGATCAAAAATGTAGATGCTAAAATAAAACTTAGAGAAATAATTAATAATTTTTTCAATTTCATATATGTCACCATCCTTAAATTTGTAGATATTTTTATAGCATTATCTCTCACTAATATTGTATTCTACTTATTTATTATTTTCGATTTATATGATAAAAAACATTGGATTAATCAATTTTTTTGCGTTGACCGAATTTTTTCTTTGCTGCTATGTTGTTGAATATGAAATGTTAAGAAATATATAAATAAAATTTCCTTATTATATTGAAAAGCTTGTTTTAATATGCTAAAAAATACAATCTTTTAACCTATAGAAAAATAAAGGAATATTTGTATTTTTTATATAGCGATTCTAAACCTGTATTATATAATTCTTCTCCTTTACCTCCTATTGATTACGTGTGTGAAGCTATGAAAATAATGAAGAGGAAATAGTTTGTGCCTGGATAATGGAATTAGTTCAGGCGATATCTATTAAATAATTTTGTGTAAACTGATTCTCCAATGGTAGAATGAAATTAACTACCAAAGGAGGATTTTTATCATGAGTAAAAAAGATATAGTTAAATATATAATTGATGAGTATGGTGTTACATCACCTACTGATATAACTAATGCTTTAAAAGACTTATTAGGTGAAACATTACAAGATATGTTGAACTCTGAATTTGATGAACATATGGGATATGACAAGTATGATCAAAAAACAGATAAAACTAATTATCGTAATGGAACTTCCAAAAAAAACAGTTAAAACATCTCAAGGTGATGTTGATAACAAAATTATCAACTTATATGCCCGTGGTATGTCTACAAGAGATATCAGTGATACTGTTAAAGATATTTACGGTGTAGAAGTTAGTGCAGCTATGATAAGTAAAATAACAGATAAAATTATCCCTAAAGCTTTACAATGGCAAAACAGGCCATTAGATACTGTATATCCAATAGTCTTTATTGACTGTGTTCATTTTAATGTTAAAACAGATAATATGGTTACCAAAAAAGCTGCATATGTTGTTTTAGGAGTTAATGAGAATGGATATAAGGAAATATTTGGTATTTGGATCGGCGAAAACGAAACAGCTAAATTCTGGCTATCAGTACTAACTGATTTAAAGAATAGAGGAGTTAAGGATATATTGATTATTTGCAGTGATGGTCTTTCAGGTATTAAACAAGCAATTGAATCAGCATTCCCAAATACAGTACAACAAAGATGCATAGTTCATCTAATTAAAAATTCATGTAAATACTTGAGTTATAAAGACAGAAAAGAATTCTGTAAAGATCTAAGAACAGTATATACAGAATCTACAAGTGATAAAGCATTAGAAGCACTGGATAAGTGTAAAGGTAAATGGGGAGATAAATATCTGTATGCATTTAAGCCATGGGAAGAAAACTGGAATGAAGTTTGCAGTATGTTTAATTATGTTCCAGAACTAAGAAAAATCATGTATACAACGAATGCAATTGAAAGTTTAAATAGTGCATTTAGAAAGTTTACTAAAATAAGAACAGTATTCCCAACAGATGAAAGTTTATTTTATCTTGAGCTAAAGCATTGAGTCCAACTGCATATTTTAATTCTTTAAAGGTAGTTTCAATTCTCTATCTCGTCTTGTATATTTTTTTAATTTTTTCTAATGGAAATTCATCTCTATCTAAATTTGTGGTAATACATTCATAAGTATTATAACTATTAATTCTTAAAATACTTATAAAGCTTATCTTCAATGGCACCTGACTTCATACAGATAATGAACTTAATTAATTCATTAAAAGAAAGTTTTCTTTTTCTTGTAAAATCTAAATAAGGATTAAAAAGAAAATTTTTTTCTGTTCGAAAAGTGCTTTAAATATGATTCTGGATTTATCAATACTTCCGGAAAAGTTGATTTTTTAAATTATTATGCTAATCGAATCGATATGTAAAATAGCTATTGACTTAGGTTAAATTTTGCGAGAATTAATACGACTGGATCTAACTGGTCCTATTTCTTTAGAAATTATCGATTCAATATCAGGTGGATGTTTTCCACCTTTTTTAATTCTTGGATAATCCCTCAAAATTAAATTCTGCTCCACCTGCAAATTTTGCTCCATTATTAGATGAAGTCGCAACAAACTTAATTTGTGTTGCTGTTGTAGCTTCTTTTAAATTTACATAAATAGGATTTACTCCTTCATAAACAAAATTTCCTTTAGCAACTTGTTTCCATTCAGATGAATCAACTGCTAAATCATCACCAACAGGTCCATTATAAACCCATAATTCATATCCTTGAATATTTCCATTTGTCTCTTCACCTTGTTGTCTAGGTGTATAAGAAAATGCTTGAAATGTTTCTTCACCTTTTAAATTAATTACAACGTTATGAGGATATTCTTGGTCACCAGTTCCCCCACCATAATTAGTATGCCAAATTGAATTAACATCACCGTCTAATAAATTTTGTGCTGGTCCATCACTTGGTCCTGATGGGTTATGAAAACTATCAGCTGTCGCTGTCCAACCATTACGATTAAGTGCCGGTACAACTGGAGCATCTTTTTGCTCTTTAGTTGTTTTAATAATAAATTCTTCGCTGCCTGTCGCTGGTTCAAACGTTGTTTTAGCACGTTTATTTTCAATACTAGTAGTTTTTAATTTATTATCTACTGTTGAAAATTCCCTTTCAATATACTCGTTTCCAATTGTTACAATGTTATTTGAATTAGTTACTTCAATATCAGAAGCTGCTAATGCATCTAACTTATTTGTATTCATTGGAACACAAGATAAGTAAGAGCTAAAACTAATGAACCTTTTAAAATTTTTTTCATTTTTCTTTCCTCTTTATCTTTTCTTAATGTATGTTTATATTTTTAGTTAAACTACTGGTGATTTAGTTCATATTAAAAATACATTAGATATTCTAGCATATTATTTATTTTAATTATTTCTGTAAATTAGTAATCATTTTGTATAAAAATGGCTATAAATATGTTGCAGGCTTAAAAATATGTAAATTTGCTGTATTAAAAAGGATAAAATTTATGTTAATTAAATAAAATATCTGTCTGGTTTGACGTTTTGTCAAATAATAGTTTGTAAGTGGCAGATTTGTAGGTTTCCAAACGAATTGAATTTCCTTATATCCAGTGGACTTAGTCTTTGTTAAATGTTAACATGGTTTATTTTAAAGTCTAATTTGCTATTTTAAAATAATTTTATCAAAGTAAATATTTAGTAAAGGTTATATAAAAGAAAATTAAGGAAAAAATTACTTAGTATTAACATACTTTGTTGATGATTTTGTTATATTACCTTTGTAATACTAGGAGGACGAAAAAATGACGAAGGAAAAATCAAATAAAGTAATTAAAGCCACAATGGCAACCTTGGTGACAACTCTTGTTGTAGGTAGTAATAGTGCTATTTCATTACAAGCAGTTAATAATGATAATAGTGACACAGCTATCTTAAATGAAAATAGTGTTACATCACCAATTATTATTAGTGAAATAGTTGCTGATAGCCACCAGAGTGATATGACAACAACTAGTGGTAGAGATGCATTTGAGTATTTTGAATTGTATAATACTAGTAATCAAAGTATTAATTTAGATGATTATCAAGTATTATATGATAATGGTAGTACTATTAGTGAGTGGAATTTACCTGCTAATACAATTTTACCAGCTAATGAAGCTTTGATTGTTTGGATTCAAAATGAAGAAAGTAAAGATTTAGATTTAGCTTTGTTTAGAGAATATTATAATTTGTCAGCTGATGAAGGACAAATTGTTAAAACTGAAAATATTGTTAGTGGTTTTTCTAATAGTGGTCAAAGAGAACTGCGAGTTACAGTAAAAAATACTAAACAAATTTTAAGTTCAGTTATTTATAATGATGAAGATGTTAAAGTACAAACAAAAAAAGGAATTAACTTTATTTACAATTCTGGTAGAATTCAAGAAAGTACTTTTAGTTATGACTTGGATCCTACACCAGGTAGTTTGATTGAACAACAAAAATTAGAAAGTAAGTATCAATTTGTAACAGTAAGCGATGGAATTGTTACCATTAATACTGTTCAAGAAATCAATGCCGGCGAAGCTTTGGTTGTAAAAGCTACGACTAATTTACCAGGAGTTATTTTAAAAGCAACTTTAAAGGTAAATGATAAAGAATATGATATGACATATGATAGTGACGGTAATTATGTTTATAGTGTCCCTGCTAGCGAAATTAGTAATGAGGATCTTTTAAATATTACTGCTACTTTTAATGATGGTATTAATGAAATTACTAGTGCAACTCAAACAGTTACTGTTAATGAAGGGGCGGTTGAATTTGCTTCACCATTGTTGATTAGTGAATTATCACCAAATAGTACTAATGTTTCTGGTAGTGATGCGTATGAATATTTACAGATTTTTAATGTTAGTGACCAAAGTGTAGCTGTAAATAATTACCAGCTTGTTTATGTTAATGGTAATAAAGAAACAGTTTGGAAATTAGATGATGATATTGTCTTAGATGCTAAAGAAGTATTAACAGTTTGGGTTGTTAATGAGACAGTAGAACAAACTGGCTTAACAGTTGCAGATTTTAATAATAATTATGGTACTAATTTTGTCGCTGGTGATAATTTTACAACTATTCATAGTGATGGAATGAGCAATAGTGGTACTCGTGGATTTAAAATTATCACTAATACTAATCAAGAATTAACATCGGTTAATTATACTGCTAGTGATTCTAGTAATGGTAAAATCGACACAGATGAAGCTATTTATTATAATTACACTTCAAATTCCGGAGTGCCAGTTTATGATAATGAAGTAACATTAGGAAAATTAAATAGTCAACAATTAATTACGGGGCGCTATATAACACCAGCGATTGTAGAAAACCCTGAAGTAGAAGTTGGGGCAGATAGTTTTGTAAGTGCAAATAGCAATTTCACTGTCAGTGTAGAAAATACTAATCTTACAAACACAATTATTGATGCTAAGTTAAATTTATATCAGGATGGAAATGTAGTAGCCAGCTATGATTTATTATATACTGATGGGATTTTAAAGGTAGATGTACCTGCTCAAGATTTAGCTGCTTATTCAAATTTAACATATGATGTTACTATTACTGATGGTTTTAATAAGGTGACTTCTGTTAAGAAAACTGTAGTAATCGAACAGCCAGGAATGATTGATCAAAGTAAGGTTGCCCCCTTGGTTATTAGTGAAATTATGCCTGATAGTTCTAATGTCGGTGGCAGTGATGGTTATGAATTCATTGAAATTTATAATAATTCAAATTTGGATATTAATTTAAAAGATTATAAATTGTATTATAATTATCCTGATCAAGGTGTAGATGGTGATGTTATCTGGTATGAAACTAATGAGGATAAAATTATCAAATCACATGATACATTAGTTTTTTGGATTAAAAATGGTACTAATGATGATTTACAAATTAGTGATTTTAACAATAAGTTTAATACTAATCTAGATAGTGATCATTTAATTTCGATTTATAATGCTGGAATGGCAAATGGTTCGGCTCGTGGGTTAAAAATAACTTCTAATATTAAAGATGTTTTAGATTATGTTTTATATAATATGGATGGTGTTGATGATACTGCAGCTGATAAATCAATTGTATATCAAAATAGATATGATGGTTCAACTTTTACTAGTACGCTAATCGATAATAGCGCTGAACCAACACCAGGAACAGTAACTGAAAAACCTATGTATGAGGCTGTTTTACCAGAAACTGTTTCTTTGATAGAATACAAAGATCAAACACCAGCTAATTTTAATGAAGCTAACGATTTAACTTTCTCGCTTGATGCTAAATCTAACGATACAACAATTAAGAGTGTTTACTTGTATTTAAAAGATAATAATAGCGAAGATTTTGAAGTTTATAATTTATTACGTAATTCTGGTGATAATTTTTCAAAAACATTACCAGCAGTAGATTTATATAATAAATCATCATATACATATTATTTTGCTATTAGCGATGGTTATCAACAAATAACAACACCAGTTAGCACAGTTAATAATGAAAAACCAGTTTCTACTGGCGATCAAATTAATATTAGCGAAGGTGCGATTATTAACCAAACTGAACAAATTATTGGTACCGCTAATAATTTGATAATTGATGATCAGGATGTAACTGATAAAGCAGTCAAATCAATTAACGGAAACGCACGAATTGTTTTTGATACTACTCAAACAGATGTTTTCTTTAAAAATGCAGTTGCAATTGGAAATGATGTAATTGGCGTTTTCAATGAAGGTACTTATAGTGACTGGCGGACATATGCTTATGATATTAATGCTAGCTGTTTTGACAGTGATTCAAAAACAATTACTATTGCTTTCCATGCTGGTAATAAAGCTAATGCTTTAGAACACAATGTTGAAAATAACGATGACTTTACTATAAAGAATATTAGATTAACATTACCAGATGGTACAACTTTAAGAGCTGGTCAGTATAGTGCTGTTTATGGTCTAGGAGCAGTTGAACATACTGAAGATAACTGGAAACCAGATAGTCCAGTTGAAGTTAATGATATTACCCCTGAAAAAGAAATTAGTATGGGTGATGGTACAAGCAAAGTTGAAATTTTATATGCTACTTTCACATTAGATGATCAAAACTTTAATGCTTTACGTTATGATCTTGATACAACTGCGTTAGAAGATGGTACTCATAGTGTAACAAGTGGTAGCAAGACGGTATCATTTGTTAGTGATAATACCGCACCAGTTATTGAAACTAATATGGTTGAAGGTCAAATTTATCATAATGGAACTATTGAAGGTAGTGCCCAAGATGCTATTTGTGATACGAGTACTTTAATTGCTGCTCTTGATGGGGAAGGAATTGAATTGCCTTATGATTTCCGTTCATTAGAAATGGAGCCAGGTAATCATCAATTAGTATTAACAGCTTCAGATATGATTGGAAATGTTACTAGTAAGGTAATAAATTTTGTAACACCAGAAGAAAATGCAGCAATTAATGGGGAAATAACACCAGTAAGTGGGACAACTGTTAATGGTGATCCAACATTTAAAGTTACTGTAAGTGATAGTACTGATGATTTAATGCAGGTTGCTTTCAAACGTGGTGAACGTTATCTATTAGGTGATGCTAATATTACTTCATCTAGTGGTATTAGTCAGATTGCCGGTAATAATACTCAGGATTTCAGTGGTGATTCTGGTGATGGATTCCCTTATCAACAGTTTGATGTTAAAGTAACTGGTGATATAAGTGATGATGCAACTGTTAAGATTGATTGGAAAGGTAAATCTAATAATCAAAAGACTTTTATGTATGCTTATAACTATGCAACTAATACTTTTGATAAATTAGATACGGTTATGGAAATTGATGGTGAAACCATGAAATTAACCGGTGAAGTAATATTAAAAGATCACTTACTTGATCAAACAATCAAAATTATGGTTCAAAATGGTGAAGGATATACCCCTGATCAATATAGAGAAGATTTTACTGGTGCAATGTCTAATCCAGCAGATACACCAAGAGAAAACTATGATTTTACATTTGCTGTTGAAAGTGATACTCAATATTATAATGAAGACTTTGATGGCAATCCAGATCAAGATGTTGATGGAAACTATCAATATCAATTAGATATTCATAATTGGTTATTAGCTAATCGTGAACGGATGAATATTCAGTATTTATTCCATGATGGTGATATTATTGATGATGAAGATCAAGTGCAAGAATGGATCAATGCTGACAATGCTTATAAAATGCTTGATGATGCTAATATGCCTTATGGTGTTTTAGCTGGTAACCATGACGTTGGTCATTTAAGTGGTGATTATACTTCTTTCTCCAAATACTTTGGTGAAGATCGTTATAATCAAAACCCATGGTATGGTGAAAGTTATCAAGACAATCGTGGACATTATGATTTAATTACTGTTGATGGCATTGACTTTATCATGGTATATATGGGGTGGGGTATTGGTAATCAAGAAATTCAATGGATGAATGATGTTTTAGCTCAGTATCCAGAAAGAAAAGCAATTTTGAATTTCCATGAATACCTATTAGCTAGTGGTGGTTTAGGTGAAGAACCACAAAGAATTTATAATGAAGTCGTAGCTGTTAATCCTAATGTTTGTATGGTTTTATCTGGTCATTATCATAATGCTCAAACAGTAGTATCGCAGTTTGATGATAATCATGATGGTGTTAATGATCGTAATGTTTATCAAATGTTATTTGATTATCAAGGTTTAGCTCAAGGTGGTATGGGTTATATGCGTTTGATGCATTTTGATAATACAAATGGACAAATAATTATTAGAACATATTCACCTTCATTAGATGATTATAATGCTAAAGATGAAAGTAATATTGGTGATGTAGCTGATATTAATGGTGAAGAAGAATTTGTAATTAATTATAGCGATTTAGGAATTACACCAGTTCAAAAACAAATTGAAACAACAAATTTAGATGTTAATATTTATACTGATGATACTTTTGGTACAGTTAATGATGTAAGAAGTAATCAAGAAATCAGCTATACATTAGAAAATGCTCCTCATGGATTATTTGGTTGGTATGTTGAAATTAGTGATACTAATGGTGGTTTAACAAGATCAAATGTTAATTATGTTAATATTGATAAACAAAATATTAAACCAACAATAGTATTACCTGATGATGAATTTAATAAGATTGCTGTAGGAACAGATTTTGATCCATTGAAAGATGTTAAAGCTTTTGACAGTCAAGGCAATGATTTGACTAGTCAGATTGTTGTATTAGGTAGTGTCGATGTTGATAAAGCTGGTAGATACGAATTGACATATCAAGTAACTGATTGCTTTAACAATGTTGCTATTGTAACTAGAGTAGTAGAAGTTGTTGAAAATGATGACGATCAAGATATCAATGTTCAACCAGGAAACGATAGTAGTGTAAATGGAAATAATAGTACTACTAGTTCATCTGCCAATGCACCACTTACCGGTGATCTTGCTAATAGTAATTATTTAACATTAGCAGTTGTAAGCTTAATGACTTTTATAATAATGATCAAAAAATATTTAAAAAATCTAAAAAATATTCATAAATAATGAATTAAATTACATAGAAATAGAGAGTGTAATATAAACTGTGTAAGTCAGTAGCGTACGGATTGACTTCACAGTTTTTATTGTGAAACAAAAACCACGTGCTATTGAAGTGAACCCAGAAAATTGGAAACTTTAAAAACCTATTGTAATTGACTTATTTAACTGTCATGAACCTTTCTTCTTTCCTAATAATTCTGATGGTTTTGATTCTTTTATCAAAGCTGTTAAAAAATTTAAATCACCTAGACATATTGTAGGCTTAGAAGCCATCGGTCATTACGGTGACAACCTTATCAGCTTTCTAATCAAACAAGATTATGAGGTTGCTTTAATTAATCCATTAACCACTGATGCCAAGCGCAAGTCTAAAATCCGCAAGACTAAGAATGATAAAAAAGATACTTTTCTTATCTGTTCAGTACTCTTTGACAGAGACTATACTAAAGTCACTCAGCATAAACTCGATATGAAACAGGTTCGAGAATTAACCCGTTATCACTCTTCAATTACTGAAGATATCAATCAAAAGAAAAACCGTCTTCAAAAGTGTATCGATATCGTTATACCCGAGTTTAATTCATGGTTTAAAACCAAGTATTCCAAAACTTATATGGCTGTTTTAAAAGAATTTGGAAGTTCTTATAATTTAGCCAAAGCTAATCTTACTCATCTCAAAAACGTTCTAAACCCTAAAAACAAGGGGTATCATGTAGAGATAGATGCATCATCTCTTCGTGATAATGCAAAGAAATCTATTGGCGAAAATAACGAAGTTATTGCTCTTGAAATTAAGATGCTTATTGAAAATATTGAACTCTTAACCAGTCAGCTTAAAACTATAGACAAAAAAATAGAAGAATTAGATGCTAAACTAGATTCTCTTATCTTCTCGATTCCCGGCATTGGGATTTATACGGGAATGTCTATTTTAAGCGAGATTGGTGATATCCATAACTTCAGCTCTGCTGTCAAAGTCATGGGATTTGCAGGTGTAGACCCCGGTACTTATCAGTCCGGTGAATACAGCGCTCCTCAAACAGCATTGTCTAAACGTGGTTCGCGCTACCTAAGAAAAAATCTATATCAGTGCATTCTTACAGTATGCAAATACAATCTCACTTTCAATAAGTATTATAAACTAAAACGGTCACAAGGTAAATCCCATAGATGCGCCCAGGGCCATTCAGTACGAAAACTTATAAGAGTAATCTATAAATTATTGTCTGAAAACATACCATTTGATGAAAGACAGCTGATTTAAAAATATTTAACTTAATATTTTTAAAATTCTGCATAAAGCAGTAGTTTTCAGTGTACACAAAATTCACTTTTCAAAGAACTAAAAAATATTTCAGCTAATTATCAAAAATCACTTGATTTATATATAGTTAGCTTTCCTGTAAAAATTCTACTTCTCCATTCAGTATATTTTTTGTATTAGGTATCTGCAACCACGCTCTTTCAAGTTCATCATTGCAATATTCTCTCACTTTATCTGGCAGGCTTTCCCAGATTTCTTTAAATTGAAGTGATTGAGATAATCTCCACTCAGCTACATCTTCTCCTCCGTATTGACCATACTGATATTGATCGCATGCATCAAAATGTTTGTGAAATGCAATATTTTCAACACAATTAACTATCGCTTCTTTTACTTTAATGTTTTGTAATTCTTCATTTGATAACTGACCTAAAATATGATATGGAATATTTACATTCATAGTGGTTAAACGTATAATTATTTCTTCGATTGAAAAATTGGCATTACTTGAAAATTCATTCAGATAGTCGAGTATTTTATTCCCCTCGTTATATTTATCATTTAGAAACAGGTATAAGTTATCGTCTAAGTCATTATTGCCACTTAACTTAAAACTGTGAAAACTTATATCAGTATATGGTTCAGCATATAGATCCCCAAATCTGTCACCTCCAGGATAATTAATAATCAATTCCGTTTGATTTGTTAGATGAATAATATCTCGATGATCATAATAAAAATCGTTTCTTTCATCAATGTTTTGCAACTAAACTCATTTTCAGGAAATTCAATTTTAATGTATGATATTACATCGTGTATTTTTAGTTGTTTTGTTTTTTCGATAAGATTTTCAATTTTAGTTTTGATTAATTTATTTTCCATATTTTTTCTCCTTGTTATAATCCTAAATCATAATCATTTTCTAATTTCTCATATCCGACAATACTTTCATTAGAATATGTAATACGATTGATATCAATTATAGTAGCTTCTTTATTCAGCTGTTCTTCTATATTTTTTTTCATTAGATTAAAATTTTCTTTTGCTAAATTTCTTTTTTCTTGTGAGGTATTTTATATATTTTCAACTCCTTCAATAACGATTGCATTTCTAGACATATTCAATGCAGCCACGGCTAAATTACTGCTTCCAGCAAACTGATCAAGAATAATTTCATATGGAAGCGATATATAACCGATTATTTCCTCTAGCAACTCGACAGGTTTTTCAGCCTGATGCACTCTCTTAGTTATACTTTTTGGTTGATAGTTAAACTGCGAAGGAAGCATACCTGATGTTCCGCTCATGTAATGAACAATTAAATTATTTAAAATTGAAATCAGCATATTCATATTTAAATTCATTAATAATGAATAATGAAATAGATGAAGAACAACTACAGGTAATGCATAAAATATTGAATAAGGAAGTAATAGCCAAGGAGGAAAATAACAGACTTTATAATGTAAAGGTAGCAGCATTTTCTTTCTTAAGAAAAGTTGACGATTATGATTTTAATTTTCAGCCAGGCATAAAAGAAGAAAAAATAAGATCGATTATTGAATCGGATTTTTATGAAAACGCAACAAATGTTGTTTTTATAGGTAATCCAGGTACGGGGAAAACGCACTTAGCAATAGCAATTGCATATACAGTAGCCATTAGACGTAATAGTGTATATTTTATTAAATTTAATAAATTAATCAATATTCTAAGACAGGCAAATTTCAAGAGTTATAACTTCGTTGTTCACCAATGGATTTCTTTGCATTGGCACGAAGAGATGATGTGTCTGTATCCCCATGGTTTCCACTGCTTTTAGGCTTTAGAAGATGAGTGAGAATGGCACCGGCTAAATTATAAGAACTTCCAAATTCTTTTAAAACAGCCGTATAAGCTTTGGAATATTTGGTTCTAAACCAAGTATTGGACTCAGGAATAACGATATCAATACATTTTTGAAGTTACCTTTTCTTTTGATTGATATCTTCAGTAACAGAAGCATGATGACGAGTTAATTCACGAGCTTGTTTCATATCGAGCTTACGCTGAGCGATTCTAGTATAATCTCTATCAAAGAATACTGAACAAATAAGAAAAGTCTCTTTTTTATCATTGTTAGTCTTTCTTATTTTGCTTTTGCGCTTGGCATCAGTTATTTATCAACTTGAAAAATTTGGTCGCTCGCATATCAAAGCATCTTAGGTTCTTTTCTATAAATATCTTCTTTTTGAGCACATGTATAGATGCTCTATTTGTCATACAATTTTAAAGGTTCAAATATATCTGAAATGCAATTATGTGATTCATTCAATAATTAGCATTTTTAGACTTTACTTTTAATGGTTATTGAAACTGGAATAAACATTAAATATGTTTGTATCCCAGCTACCCTTATCGCATT